>DPMS01000597.1 GCA_003541285.1 Actinomycetota bacterium | reverse complement strand
CGGCGCGGTCATGCCCGGCCAGTATCTCGGTGCTCACAACCCTCCCGTCGTCGGGTCAGGACAGCCTCGAACAAGGTGTGACTTAAAGTAACAGTTACTTCTGGTAGCATCACGCCTCGTGAGCGACACTGTCAAGCCCGCGGTGGCGGGCGACGCACGCAAGGACCGCTGGAGCGTCCACCGGGAGCTGCGGCGGCGTGAGTTCGTCGATGCCGCCCTGCGGGTGCTGGAGGCCCACGGGCCGGAACTGCCGATGGACGCGGTCGCCGCCGAGGCCGGTGTGACCAAGCCGGTGCTCTACCGGTATTTCAGCGACAAGGCGGCCCTGCTGCGGGCCATTGATGAGCGCGGTTCGGAGATCCTGCTCGACCGGCTCCTGCCGGCGATCAACGGGAGCAGCCCGGCGCTGGCCCGGGTCCGTGACGCGGTCGGTGCGTACTTCGCGGTCATCGACGAGCACCCGAACCTGTACTGGCTGGCCCGGTGGACGAACACCGAGGCCCCTGGAGGCGATCCGATCCAGCGGAACAAGGAATTCATCTCCATCGCCCTGACCGCCGTGATCGGTGACTACCTCCGGATCTTCGGGCTGGACTCAGGTGCCGCCGAACCCTGGGCCTATGGCCTCACCGGGCTGGTGCAGAGCACCGGCGAATGGTGGCTGCAACGGCGCTCGATGAGCCGGGCCCACGCGGTCGACTATGTCACCCAGCTGATCTGGCAGGCGCTGTCCGGTGTGGCCCGCGAGGCCGGGATAACGCTCGACCCGGACCGGCCCCTGCCCGCTGTTCGTCCCGCACTGACGGTCCACAGCTCCGGTCGCACACCCGGCAACGCCGCGGGATAGCGGCGCGCGGCAACGAAGGAGGGCAGATGGCGGCACACCCGGACGGCGCACACCCAGATGATGCGCACCCAGATGATGCGCACGCGGACGGCGCGCATCCGGACGACCAGGCCCCCTATCGCCGCGACGGCACCCGGGCAGGGCCGGGCGACGGCGACGGATACGCCGGGCCGGCGACGCTGACGGCCTGCGAAACGCAGTTCGCCGTCGAGGTGGAGTTGCGCGGTCATTTCCAGCCGATCGACGGCCGCTACCACTGGTACGGGCGGATCGCCGCCCATCCCGGGCTCAGCAGCGCGGTGGGTTCCGCGCGCACGGCAGGCGTGCTCACCACCGCGGAGGGCTCGGCCCCCTGTGAGCTGTCGGACCCCGATCCCTGGGGCCGCATCCGCGTCACCGGCACCTCCACCCCGCCCTTCGCGACCGAGCTGACGGCCGGTCCGCGCGGCCCTGCTGCGGCTGGCTGGCTGCCCGCGGGCGCGGCGCAGGAAGCACCGGGTGCCGGGACCCCGGCTGCCCTGCCCGGGCACGTGCGGGTCGCCATCATCGGGGCCGGGTTCGGCGGCCTCGGTGCTGGCATCCGGCTGCGGGAGTCCGGCCACACCGACTTCGTCATCCTGGAACGGGCCGGCTCGGTCGGCGGGACCTGGCGGGACAACAGCTACCCAGGCTGCGCCTGCGACGTCCCCTCTCACCTGTACTCGTTCTCGTTCGCGCCGAACCCGGACTGGCCGCACAGCTTCTCCCGGCAGCGCGAGATCTGGGACTACCTCGAAGCCGTCACGGACCGGCGCCGCCTGCGGGGGCACATCCGTTTTGGGGCAGAGGTGCTGAGCGCTCGCTGGGACACATCCGCGTGCCAGTGGCACCTGCAGACCTCGCGGGGGGACCTGCGTGCCGACGTCCTCGTCTCGGCGGCCGGGCCGCTGTCGGAGCCGGCCCTGCCTGACGGTCCCGGGCTGGACGGCTTCCCCGGTGAGGTCTTCCACTCCGCCCGCTGGAACCATGACTGCGACCTGGCGGGCAAGCGGGTGGCGGTGGTGGGCACCGGTGCGTCAGCGATCCAGATCACGCCCGAGATCCAGCCGGAGGTGAGCCGCCTGGTGCTGTTCCAGCGGACCCCCGCCTGGGTCCTCCCCCGCCGCGACCGCCGGATCACGGCGCCGGAGAAGTGGCTCTACCGCCACCTTCCCCCCGCGCAGCGCCTCGCGCGGCTGGGTATCTACCTGTCCCGGGAGGCGACGGTCGGGGCATTCGTCAAGCGCCCCCAGATCCTCCGGGGAGCACAGCGGATGGCCCTGCGGCACCTGGAGCGGTCCGTGGCTGACCCGGCGCTGCGCGCCAAGCTCACCCCGGACTACGTGATGGGCTGTAAACGGATACTGCTGTCCAACGACTACTACCGCGCGCTGGCCCGGCCGAACGTCGAGGTGGTCACCGGCGGCCTGGCCAAGGTGGACGGGTACACACTGATCGCGCAGGACGGCACCGCCCACGACGTGGATGTGATCATCTTCGCGACCGGCTTCCACGCCACCGACATGCCGATCGCGCAGCGCGTCCACGGAGTGGCAGGGGCGACCCTGGCGCAGACCTGGGGTGACGACATGCGCGCCCTGCGCGGGACCACGATTCCCGGATTCCCGAACCTGTGCCTGGTCATCGGGCCCAACACCGGCCTCGGGCATAACTCGATGGTCCACATCATCGAGTCCCAGCTCACCTACATCCTGGACTACCTGCGGACACTCGACCGCGCAGGGGTGGCGGCACTCGACGCCCGGCCGGCCGCGCAGGACCGCTGGTGTGCCGNNGGGTGGACCCGTCCGAATACGACACCATCCCGGCGCGGGAAACGGACGTGATGGGGGCGCACCCATGAGGCCGCCGCCGCGGATGCCGTTCGTGCCGCCTGCGCCCGGCCAGCAGCTGATGGTGACCGCACCGGACGGGGTCCGGCTGAACGTGGAGATCCACGGCCCCGATGACCCCGGCGTGCCCACCGTGGTGCTCATCCACGGCTGGACCTGCTCGATCCCCTTCTGGGCCCCGGTGATCGAGGCGCTGGCCGGGGAACTGCGCGTCGTCGGGTACGACCAGCGCGGGCACGGCGCGAGCGACATCCCGGCCGCCGGCCAGTACAGCAGCGAGGTGCTCGGCCAGGACCTGGAAGCGGTGCTGGACGGGGTGCTTGCCGGGGGACAGCAGGCGGTGCTCGCCGGGCACAGCATGGGCGGCATGACGGTCATGGCCGGGGCACTGCGCGAATCGGTGATCAGCCGGACCAGTGGTGTGCTGCTGGCCTCCACCGGCTACGCCCGCCTGAACGCCGAAGCACTCGTCGTCCCGCTCACCCGGAGGGCGCCGCGCCTGTCGGCGGCGCTGCACGGTCTGCTGCTGGCCTCACCGGCGCCGATGGGGAGCCCGAACCCGGTCAGCAGGGCAATGCTGCGGTACATGACCCTCGGCCCGGGCGCCTCGAAGGACCTCGCAGCGCGCAACGCAGCCATCATCCACGCGTGTGGCCGGCGGCCCCGGTCGGCCTGGGGACGCGTCCTGGCGAGGCTGGATCTGACCGAGGCGGTGAGCCGCCTAGACGTGCCCACGCAGGTCCTGGTGGGATCCGCCGACCGGCTCACCCCGCCGGTCCATGCCCACCGGATCGCTGGCCGGCTGCCGCGCTGCGTGGGAGTGACCGAGCTTCCCGGTGTCGGTCACATGACGCCGCTGGAGACCCCGCACGTGGTGGCCGGCCTGATCCGCGAGCTCACGACGGGAAGGGACGGGGCCCGGTGAGTGGCCTGCGTGGCAAGACCGTGGTGGTGACCGGGGCGGCGCGCGGCATCGGCGCCGCTCTTGCGCTCGGCCTGGCTCAGCAAGGCGCACAGGTGGCCCTCGTTGGGCTGGAACCAGCCGAACTCGAAGACGCCGCCGCCGCGTGCGGCCAGCACGGCCAGTGCCGCGCCTGGGTCGCTGACGTCACCGATCATGACCGGATGTCGGCCGTCGCCGGGCAGGTCACCGGCCATTTCGGTGGAGTGGACGTGGTTGTCGCCAACGCCGGGATCGCCATCGGCGGCACCTTCGCCGACTCCGATCCGGCGGCGTTCAGCCGGGTGATCGAGGTCAACCTGCTGGGCTCGGCGACGACAGCCCGGGCGTTCCTGCCGGGGCTGCAGGCCTCAGGCGGGTACTTCCTGCAGGTGGCTTCGCTCGCGGCGATCACTCCCGCGCCGCTCATGGCGGCCTACTGCGCTAGTAAGGCGGGGGTGGAGGCGTTCGCCCACGTGCTGCGTGCCGAGGTGGCCCACCAGGGGGTGGGGGTGGGCGTGGCCTACCTCACCTGGACCGACACCGACATGGTGCGTGCCGCCGATGCCGATGACGCGTTGCGCCAGTTGCGCGCCGCCCTGCCGTGGCCGGCCAACCGGACGGCGCCGCTGGGGCCGGCCGTGGCACGGATCGTGGCCGGGATCGACCGGCGCGCCGCCCATATTTACGCTCAACGCTGGGTCCGGGGGCTGGCCTGGCTGCCCAGGGCGGCGCTGCCTGCCGCCATAGCGCGCCGCGCGCCGCGCGAGGTCGCCAGGCTCGATGCCGTCCTGCGTGCCACCGCCCATCACCGGCTGCGCCCGGTCGGCCCCGGCGGCCTGGCCGCATTCGCCGGGCTAGCCGGCGAGATGGCCGCCAGCGAGGTGGCCCCCGAGGAAGGCCAGTGACGGTGGTTCCTGCGCCACGAAGAACGGGTAACTGTGGCAGCCCCGGGAGATGTCGACTACCGCGCCCGGCGGCAGCACCTGGGCGAAAGCCCGCACGCCAGGGTGGAACGGGTCGCTGAGCCCGCACGCCACCCGGACCGCCACCCCGGCCAGGGCCGGCGCGTGCGTGACCACATCGGCCCGCGCGAACGCTGCCGCGGACGCGTACGCCCCGGCGTTCACCGCGCGGGCCTGCGGGTAGCTCGTCCAGATGGCGGGGCCGATCGCCGCCACCGCGCGGATCAGTGTGGGGTATTTCTCGGCCAGCAGGATGGCGCCGTAGCCGCCCATGGAGATGCCCATGGTGGCGACCGCCCGGTGACCGCGGCCGAGGCCCATGCGCTGGCACATCGGGATGAACTCGTCGATCACCATCGCCATCGGGTCATCGCCGGGGGGGGGATTCCAGTAGCTGCGTCCGCCGTCCGCCGCCGCCATCGCCATCGGCGGCAGCGGCTCAGCCCGCCCGCCCCGGCCGGCCACCCGCAGCGCCAGCGCCTGGGCCAGGGTCATCCCGGTCAGGACCCGCTCATGGCCGGCCCCGAAAGGGTGCAGCGCGATGATGAGCGGCAGGTCGCTGCCCACCTGATGCCCCGGCGGGTAGGCGATCGTGTAACCGACCGGCTGCCGCCGGGCGCGGGAGTAGAACGAGCCGGACACCGACGGGCCGGGCGTGGCGAAGGCCAGCGGTGGGTCCGGCACCGAGCAGGCGCCATCCAGCCGGTTGAGGACCTGCTGGCCGGGCAGCACGCCCCGGGCGACCAGTTCGAGCGCGCCCGCCCCGGCGGCGGCCAGCCCCACGGCCCCACCGAGGCTGGCGCCCAGCACCCGGCGGCGGGTCCAGCCGCCGCCCGCGCCCGCTCTCACCCGCGGGCCGGCGGGCTGGTCCGCCGGGCGGCTCCCCGGCGGTGCGCCAGGTACACCGCCCGCCAGCCGGTGAGCAGCGCGGCCGTCATCACGGCCAGCCCGGTGACGTCGATGATCCCGGCGTGGAAGAGCCCCTGCGGCCCTGGTCCCCCTTCGGTCACCCAGCACAGCGCCCCGCTGAGGAAGGCGGTCATGCCCATGCCCGCCGCGCTTCCCACCCACGCCTCATAACGCAGCACCCG
>DPMS01000595.1 GCA_003541285.1 Actinomycetota bacterium | reverse complement strand
CGCCAGCGACCTGCGCGTGCATGTGGGCAGCCGGGTCATCCTCCAGCACCCGCAGGCGGTCGCCGGTGGCGTGCGGACGGTGTTGACACCGATGACCGTGGCCGGGATCCATTCCTTGCCGCTGCGGGTGTTCGCCTACCTCGGGCCCGCCGCGGTGTCGGCTTTCGGGCTGGCCGGGTCCACAAACGAGCTCACGGTCCAGCCCTCGGCCGGCCACACCGCCGCCGAACTCCAGCGGGCGCTGCTCGACGTGCCGCATGTCGCGTCGGCGCAGGGGATGCAGGCGACCGTGGACGGAATCCGCAGCGCCCTGAACCAGTTCACCTCCATCCTGAACATCACCTCCGTGATCGCCTTGCTGCTCGTCCTGCTCATCGCGTTCAACACCGCGTCCATCGGGATGGACGAGCGGTCCCGCGAGCACGCCACCATGGTCGCGTTCGGCCTGCCCGTGCCCACCGTGGTCGGCATGACCATGGCGGAGTCCGTGCTGATCGGCACGCTCGGGGCGCTGGCCGGAGTGGGCATCGGTTACGGGCTGCTGGCGTGGCTGGTGGCGACGACCGTGCCCAGCGTGGCGCCGGACATCGGGATCGCGCTGACCTTGTCGGGCGGGACCGTGCTGGCGGCGGTCCTGCTGGGGGCGGGCGCAGTCGCCATCGCCCCGCTGTTCACCTTGCGCAGGCTGCGGCGGATGGACGTCCCGTCCACCCTCCGGGTCGTCGAGTAACGAAACGGCGTGCGCCGGCGTTCCGTAGCTGGACGTGTATGGGACCTGGCAGGCCCGCGACCCGGGCCTAGCTGCGCGTACCTACCACGGCAGCTGCCGTCTGGGGCACTCACCCCGATGACTGGGAGCTGTGCGTGGCCACTCACGGCCGCGGCATCTGGAAGTAGCGATGCCGCAAGGAGGGGAGCGAGGGGGCGCCGCGGCGTGAGGCGAGCGGCGCTCCCCTTACCTGGGGGCTAACCGGCCCGCTGGGCTGAACCGGTCCGGCGGGCTAACCAGCCTGGCGCAGGGCCAGGTAACGGCCGTCGAGGTTCAGCCGGTAGCCAGTGCGGTGGGAGAAGTCCGCGGTCAGGGAGAACCGGTCACCGCGGATCAGGGTCCGCCGCCATTCCACCGGCCGGTCCCCCATGTAGCCGAGCCGGTCAATGGCAAGCACACCCACCGAGCGGGGAAGCTCCAGCAGCCGCTGTTCCGCCCGGCTCGGCACGACCGCCCGGATGTGCTCGCGGCCGCCTCCCAGGCGCACCCCGGCACGGGTGGCGAGTTCGTCATAGAGGGCGGTGTGCGTGAAGTCGGCCTCCAGCAGTGGCGCGGCGAGGTCGGCGGGCAGCCAGACGCCGTCCAGCGCGAGCGGCTCGCCCCCGGCGAGCCGGAGCCGTTCCAGGTGGAAAAGGGGGGTGGACGCCTCCAGGAGCAGCCGGTCGGCAACCACGCCGTCCGCGCGTACGGCCCGGACGCGCACGATGCTGGTCTGAGCCAGCCCTGCCTCTTCCACCAGGGCGAACAGGGAGTACAAGGTGCCGAGCGGCTGGGTGATCAGGTCGTGGGCGGCGAGCCGGGGACGGCGGCCCCGCTCGGCGACCACGATGCCCTCCGCCCGTAGTTCGCGCAGCGCCGAGCGGACCGTGTGGCGGCTCACGCCGTACGCCTCGACTAGGGCAAGCTCGCCGGGAAACTCCTCGTCGAAGGCGCCTTCCTCCAGGCGCCGCCGCAGGTCATCGCGTAGCTGCGCCCACAGCGGCAGCGGGCTGCGGCGGTCCAGCCGCGCTATTCCTGGCCGGCCCGCACCGATCCGGCCGGCTCCTGCCGTCTCAGCGCCATCCGTCCCGGCCCCGCCGCCCATCTGCCCTCCTGCCTGCGCTTGTTACCCGGTACGAATGATCGTACATTTGGCAGCTAGAGCGCGCACCGGGAAGGAAGCCNNCACTGGCCGCCGAGACAGGCGTGCGGATCACCCACGTCGCCGAGACCCACATGCACAACGACTACGTCACCGGTGGGTTCGCCCTGGCCCAGGCATCGGCCGCGAGTTACCTCGTCTGCGCGGACGACCCGGTCTCCTACGACCGCGCGCCAGTCAGCGACGGCGACCGGGTGGAGGTCGGCAGCGGCATGACGGTCCGGGTGCTGGCGACCCCGGGGCACACGTTCAGCCATCTGGCTTATGTCGTCGAGTCCGGCGGCGCGGTCGCCGGTGTCTTCACCGGCGGGTCACTGCTGTACGGCTCGACCGGGCGGACCGACCTGCTCGGCCCGGACGCCGCGGCGGCGCTCACCCACGCTCAGTACGCCTCCGCCCGGCGGCTCGCCCGTGAACTGCCCGACAGCGCCCCGATCTTCCCCACCCACGGGTTCGGCAGCTTCTGCTCGGCCACCCAGTCGGAGGCGCAGGCCTCCACGATCGGCTGGGAGAAGCGGGTCAACCCGGCCCTCACCATGGACGAGCGTGCCTATGTGGAGTCACTGCTGGCCGGGCTGGACGCCTGGCCCGCCTACTACGCCCACATGGCCCCGGCCAACCTGGCCGGCCCGGCCATCCCTGATCTCTCGCCGCCCCGCCCGGCCGATGCCGCCGAGCTTCGCCGGCGGATCGAGGCTGGCGAGTGGGTGATCGACCTGCGTGACCGTGTCGCCTTCGCGGCAGGGTACGCGCTGGGCACGTTCAGCTTCCCGCTGGACGGATCCTTCGCGACGTACCTGGGCTGGATGATTCCCTGGGGGACGCCGCTGACCCTGCTGGGGGAATCCCCGGAACAGGTCGCGACGGCCCAGCGGGAACTGGTAAGGATCGGGATCGACCGGCCCGCGGCCGCGGCCACCGGGCGGCCCGAGGACTGGGCGGGCGAGCGAGGCGTGGCCTCCCTGCGGCTGGCCAAATTCGGGGATCTGGCCGCCGCGGCCGCTGACGGCTCCGGAACCGGCCCGCTGGTGGTGCTGGACGTCCGGCGGCGGCTTGAGTGGCAGGAGGGCCACATCGCCGGGGCGGTCCACATTCCGCTGCATGAACTGCCGGGCCGCTTCGCCGAGATCCCGCCAGGCGAGGTGTGGGTCCACTGCGGGGCTGGCTACCGCGCAGCCGTCGCCTCGTCCATGCTCGCCGCCCGGGGCCGCAGCGTGATCAGCGTCGACGACGATTTCACCAACGCCGCAGTGACCGGGCTGGCCCTCGAACGGGGCTGAGCGGGGCAGCGATCGTTCGGCCCCTTACCGCACCACCAGGCAGAACGGGTGCCCAGCCGGGTCCTGGTAGACCCGCCATGGCACCTGCTCACCGGCCGGGCCGGGCCGTGGCGAGACGTGCTCACTGACAAACGTCGCACCGGCTGACACGACGCGATCGTGCGCGGCGGCGAGGTCCCTGACCAGGACGTCGAAGTGAACCCGCGCCGCGGCAGCACCCGGTGGCGCGCTGCTGTGCTGGAAGGACAGCCGCTGCCCGTGCGGTGGAGGCTCGATCGTCACCCATCCCGGATACCACTGGACCGGCGTCCCGCCGAGCAGCCCTGCCCAGAACCGCGCCAGCTCCCAGGGCTCGGCGCAGTCCATGACCAGCTCGCGGATCCATCCGATCGCCGCATCACCGTCCACCCGAGCATGATGCCGGACTGCCGGTTCGGCACATAGGTTCTGTGCATGACCTTCAACGTCAGCGCGGACGCCTACGCGCGTTTCATGGGACGGTACTCGGAGCTGCTCGCGGCCGGGTTCGCCGACCTGGCAGGAGCCCGCCGCGGGCAGCGGGCCCTGGATGTGGGCTGCGGGGCCGGGGCGCTGACCGCCCGGCTGGTGAGCCGCCTGGGGGCGGTGGCGGTCTGTGCGGTGGATCCGTCGGCGTCTTTCGTCGCCGCGGTGGCCGAACGCCTGCCGGGGGTGGATGTCCAGCTGTCGGCGGCCGAGCAGCTTCCCTTTCCGGACGGCGTGTTCGACGCCGCTCTCGCGCAACTCGTGGTGCACTTCATGGCCGACCCGGTGACGGGCCTGCGGGAGATGGCCCGGGTGACCAGGCCAGGCGGGACAGTTGCCGCCTGCGTCTGGGATCACGCTGGCGGCCGTGGCCCGCTGACCACATTCTGGCAGGCTGTACGCGACCTGGACCCCACGGCGCCCGGCGAGTCCGCCATGGCCGGGGTCAGCGAAGGTCACCTGGCGCAGCTGTTCAGGCAGGCCGGGCTCCGTGATGCGGAGGAAACCACGCTCACCATCCACGTGCGGCACGCCACGTTCGAGGAGTGGTGGGAGCCGTTCACCCTCGGCGTCGGACCGGCCGGCTCCTACGTGAGATCCCTGCCCGATGACCGTCGCCACCTGCTGCGCGAACGATGCCGCCAGCTCCTTCCGGACGGCAAGGTCGAGGTGAGCGCGACCGCATGGGCGGTGACCTGCCGCCGGTGAGCGGAGAAGGCAGCCGCAGCGCGGCACCAGGACGCGAGCGAGGTTCTGCCGCCCAGGCCATGCCGCCCGCCAGGCCGTCCAGGCCAGGCCGTCCAGGCCAGGCCGTCCAGGGAGTAGGTAGTTTGGCTGCATGAGTTCCTGGGTCGCGGGCCCGCCGGAGGTGCAGTGATGGTGACGGACCCCTACGAGACCGCGGCTGGCCTGGTGACACGTTCGGCGGCGGCATACGTGCTGAGCGTGCCGGACGATCCGGCCGATGACGGCTTCTTCGGGCCGGCCAGTGTCAGCTGGCGGGTGAGCGCGGACCTCTCCACGCCGGTGGCGGGCCTGCGGGCGCTGCTGATGCAGGCGCTGCACCCGCTCGCGATGGCTGGCGTGGACCAGCACAGCGGATGGCGCCAGGATCCTGTCGGCAGGCTGGCTGCCACCTCGGCCTATGTCGCGACGATCACCTTCGGCGAGCGCGGCGCCGCGGAGCGGGCCGCGGCCCGGGTGCGCCGGATCCATGAGCGTGTCCGTGGCGTCGACCCGGTGACCGGCCGCGCGTATGAGGCCAGCGATCCTGCCCTGCTGCTGTGGGTGCACGCGGCGCTTGTCGAATCCACCGTGGTCGCCTGCGAGCTGTTCGGGAACCCGCTGTCCCCCGCCGACAGCGACCGCTACGTCGCGGAGATGGCGGTCGCCGCCGAACTCGTCGGCGTCCCTGGCGAACTGATCCCGGCGAACCTGGCTGAGCTGACGCAGTACCTGTCGTCGGTGCGGCCCGAGTTGCGCTGCACACCGGCCGCCCGGGAGTCGGTGGCCTACGTGCTCGACCCGCCCGGCCTGGATGAGGACATCGCGGAGATCTGGCAGGACATCCGGGATGCCACGGTCGCCGCGCTGCCCGGCTGGGCGCAGGAGATGTACGGCTTCGCCACCCCGGCCCCCCTGACACCTGCGCGCCGCACGGAGATCCGGCAGGCACTCGGCGTCCTCGATGCCGTGTTCCTCGGTGAGCCAGGTGTACTTGAGGCACGCCAGCGGACCGCCCTCCGCATGCGCAGCGCGCAGCGCGCATGAAGAACGTCCCGCAGCGCAGGCGCCGGTCCCGGTCGCCCGGCCAGATCATGATCACGGACGATTCTGTGGGTCATGTGGCGAAAATTGTCCGCGATCATGGAATCCGCCGCCGTGGGAGCCTCGCGGTGGCCGCGGTCGGCACGGTGGCGGCCCTGACTGTGGTCCTGGCGCGGCGGCGGCTGGGCGGGCTGCGGGTCGAGCGCGGGCTGGCAGCGATCCGGCTGGCCGCACGCGGAGGTGCCCGCTACGCCAGCAACGCGCCCCGGCTGTTCGCGTCGGCGGGCGAGCACCGGGAACGGCTGCGCAACGACCTGGCCCTGCAGACCGCCGAAGACGTCGCCGCCACCCTGGGGACGATGAAGGGCGTCCTGATGAAGATCGGCCAGATGGCCAGCTATGTCGATGACAGCCTGTCACCTTCGGTCCGCCGCACCCTCAGCCGTCTGCAGGACAGCGTCCCGCCGATGAGCGCCGAACTGGCCGCGCTGGTGGTGGAGGAGGAACTGGGCCTACCACCGGAGCGGGCCTTTGCCCGCTGGGATCCGCAGCCCATCGCCGCCGCGTCGATCGGCCAGGTGCACCGGGCGATCACCCACGACGGCCGGGCGGTAGCCGTGAAGGTGCAGTATCCCGGCATCGCCGAGACCATGGCGGCCGACCTTGCCAACGTCTCACTGCTGCGCAGGATGCTCAAGGTGACCGCGCCCAGCCAGGACGTGGACGCACTCATCGCCGAACTGAGAGACCGGGTGCTGGAGGAGCTTGACTACCGGCGGGAGGCCGGCAACCAGCGGCTCCTGGCCGCCTACTTCCAGGGGCATCCGACGGTCCACATCCCCGCGATCATCGATGAGCTGTCAGCTCGCAGGGTGGTGACGAGCGACCTGGCGGATGGAGCCCGTTTCGGCGAACTCACCGGCTGGTCCCAGGAGGAACGTGACCTGGCCGCGGAGACGATCTACCGGTTCGTCTTCCGGAGCCTGTACGAGGTGCACGCGTTCAACGGCGACCCGCACCCGGGCAACTATCTGTTCCACGGCGGCGGGCGGGTCACCTTCCTCGACTTCGGGCTGGTCAAGCATTTCACCCAGCCCGAACTGCTGCCGCTCATGCAGATGGCCCGCAACCTGTGCGTCGACAACGACCCGGAGGCGTTCCGCCGCAGCCTGGAGGACGCCGGTTTCCTGCGCCCGCAAGCGCCGCTGAGCACCGACACGGTCGTGGACCACCTGGCCGTGTTCTACCAGACCATCCGCAACCCGGGGCGGCTGACCATCACCAGCGGCTACTCCTCCGCTGTCGTGCGCCGGTTCTTCGATGTCCGCAGCCCGATCGCGGAGTACATGAGCATCCCCCGCTCCTACGTGATCCTCCAGCGCATCAACCTGGGCTTGTTCGCACTGCTCGGTGAGCTGACCGCCACCGCCAACTGGCGGGCCATCGCCGAGGAGATCTGGCCGTTCGTGCAGGGCCCGGCGTCCACCCCGCTAGGCGAAGCCGAGGCGGCGTGGCGGGCAGGACGCCGCCCCGCACCCCCCGCCGTCAGGCACGGCTGAACGTTCGCTGCCTGTCTATCGGCAGCAAGGCCACACTCATGCCCAACCGGGCAAGGTGGCGCTGCGGGTGATACTGGCGCCATGGCTGACATACAGGTCGAAGCGGTGGTTTTTGACCTCGGCGGTGTCCTGATCGACTGGGACCCGCGCTACCTGTACCGGCAGCTATTCGCGGACCCCCGCGAGATGGAGGATTTCCTCGCCCGGATCTGCACGCGTGACTGGCATCACGCGCATGACCTCGGGGAGGACGTCACGCAGTCGTGCCGGCGCCTCGCCAGCCGGTATCCGGATCACACCGACCTGATCATGGCCTGGGCCGAACGCGGCGAGGAGATGGCGCGTGCCCAGTTCGACCAGGCCGTGGAGGTCCTCGCCGAGGTCAAGGCGGCGGGCATGCGCTGCTACGCGCTCAGCAACATGGAGCCGGAGGCGTTCCGCATCCGGCTCGCGCGCTTCCCCTTCATGGCCTGGTTCGACGGATGCGTCATCTCCGGCATCGAGCGGGTGGCCAAGCCCGGCCGGCGGATCTTCGAGATCCTGCTCCAGCGGCACGGGCTCGATCCCCGGGCAACCGTTTTCGTGGACGACTCGGCAGACAATGTCGCGGCGGCCCGCGCCCTGGACATGCACGCGGTGCAGTACACCTCGGCCCAGCGGCTCAGGCAGGACCTTCAGGTGCTCGGCATCACCACCGGCGGCTAGCACGGCACCCCCACCGTCATCCACCACGGCATCCACGCGGCGCACTGATCCGGCCGTGGCGGGGCTAGTCGTGCGCGCCGTTGCCCACCCAGGGCCGTGACGCGCCCACGTAGTTCTCCGCCAGGCTCGCCGCGGCCGCGCGGGAACGGGCGGTGTAGGCGAGCCGGGCGTGCTGCGCCCGGTCGCCGAACCCGTCCGAACGGTCGACATGCAGCAGCGCGGTCATCCAGGCCGAGAAATCCTCGGCCCGCCACACATGCCGCAGGCAATCCGCCGAATACGACTCCAGGGACGCCGGATCGCCGCTGGCGTACCAGCGGGTCAGGGCGGCGGCAAGCACCTGCACGTCGGCGACCGCGAGGTTCATGCCTTTCGCGCCGGTCGGGGGGACGGTGTGCGCGGCGTCGCCGACCAGGAACAGGCGCCCGTACTGCATGGGCTCGACCACGAAACTGCGCATCGCGGTGACCGACTTCTCCAGCACCGGGCCGTCAGCCAGTGTCCAGCCGTCGTCGGTGGCGAAGCGGGTCCGCAGCTCCTCCCAGATGCGGTCATCGGGCCAGTGCGAGAGCTGCTCGCCGGGGCTGACCTGGAGGTAGAGGCGGCTGAGTTCGGGCGAACGCAGGCTGTGCAGGGCAAACCCGCGTTCGTGCCGGCAGTAGATCAGCTCCTCGGTGGAGGGCGGCACCGCGGCCAGGATGCCGAGCCAGGCGTACGGATAGACCTTCTCGTAGACCCGCAGCACGCCCGGCGGGATCGCGTTCCGGCTCACGCCGTGGAAGCCGTCACAGCCGGCGATGACATCGCATTCCAGCGTCTCCTCCCAGCCGTCCTGGTGGAACGAGAGGACCGGCCGGTCGGTGCCGATGTCGGCAACCGAGACGTCGTGCGCGTCGAACAGCACCGTCCCGCCGGTGGCCAGGCGGGCGGCGATCAGGTCCTTCACCACCTCCTGCTGGCCATAGACCATGATCGAACGGCCGCCGGTCAGCTCGGTGAGGGGGATCCGGTGGGCGGTGCGGTCGAAGCGCAGTTCGATGCCGTGGTGGACCAGGCCCTTGGCCCGCATCCGGGCGCCGACGCCGACGGCGTCCAGCAGCTCGGCCGGCCCGTCCTCGAGCACGCCGGCGCGGATCCTGGCGGTGTCCGTCTCGACGTACTCGCGGCTGCGCTGTTCGAGCACGACCGACTCGATTCCCGCCAGATAGAGCAGGTGTGAGAGCAGCAGGCCCGCCGGGCCCGCCCCCACGATCCCGACCTGGGTCCGCATCGGCTAGCTGTCCTTCCGGTCAGAACGCGAAGAGGACGGTCTCACCCTCGCCCTGAAGGCGGATGCCGGTCGTCACTCGCATGTCAGGGCACGCGATGTTGGGTTTTCGTATTCTCGTCAGCTCGTCAGCTCTCAGTCAGGTTACTTACTAAACGTATAGCTTATAACCGGACTTGATGGTTATCCCATTGGCAAAGTTACTGGTCAGAGCCATAAGTGCCCGGCCTGCCGTGACCGCCGCAAGCGGCAGCCGCTCTCAGCTCAGCCAGACGAGCCAACCTCAAGTGGGAGGCTAAACTTACGACGGTGAATGTGACCCTCTCCAAACGGGGGGGCTACGCCGCACGGGCGGCCATCTGCCTGGCCCCGTGCCTACGGGGCTGACCGGGCGACGGGCCGTGCCGGTGGCAGGCGGTGTGCCCGCTGCACGAGACGGGTCAAGGTCGGCCCCGGTGGGCCGGGCAAGCGCGGCTGGCTGGGCAGGACGGTCGCCGTGCACCTCGGTGAGCCGGCCGGGACCGACGGGGACCTCGTGCTGCCTCTCATCTGGGAGGCCACGGCACACTCGGGCTGTTCCCGCGTCTGGAGGGCCGCCTGCAACTGGCCGCCCCCGACCCGGAACGCTCCGACCTGCCCCTCTCCGGCAACTACCGGCCCCCGCAGGGACGGGCCGGCCAGGTCCTCGACGAGGCACCGCTGGCCCGCGTCGCCCGGGCGGGACTGCGCTCCTTCCTGCGCCGGATCGCCCGCGTGCTCGCAGCGGAGGAGGCCGGCCGGGCCGCGCCCGCCGAACCCGCGGGCCCGTGGCAGCCCCTGGCAAACCGGGTCCGTAGCATGGGCACATCGGGGGTGAGGGCGATGACGGCTGCGAAGGTGCTGGTTCTGGGGGGAAATTTCGCCGGGCTGACCGCCGCGCTGAATGTCAAGCGCCTGCTGGGCGAGGACGCTGATGTCACGGTCGTGTCCAAGTCGGGCCAGTTCCAGTTCAACCCCTCCTTCATCTGGATCCCCTTCGCCAAGCGGGCCGCCAGCGAGGTGGCCTTCCCGGTGGCCCGCACCTTCGAGTCACACGGGGTCAGGTTCGTCCACGGTGAGGCCACCCGGATCGACGCGGCCACGCAGCGGGTGGAAACCATGGAGGGCACCTTTGGCTACGACTTTCTGGTCATCGCAACCGGCTACGTGAACGATTACGGGGTGATCCCCGGGCTCGGGCCGGACGGCAACGCCTACTCGATCACCAGCCTGGACGGGGCGGTGGCCGCGGCCGTGGGCTGGGCCGCCTTCCTGAACGACCCGGGCCCGGTGGTGGTCGGGGCGACCCAGGGGGCCGCCTGCTTCGGCGCCGCCTACGAGTTCGTCTTCAACGTCACCTATCACCTGCGCAAGCACCGGATCCGGGTGCCGGTGACCTATGTCAGCCCGGAACCCTTCCCGGGCCATTTCGGGATCGGCGGCATGCCCGGCGGCCAGTCCATGCTCGGCATGTTCTTCCGCAACCAGCACATCAACCCTGTATTCGGCGCGGGCATGCGGGAGATAGTCCCGGGCGAGATCCGCCTGTCGGACGGCAGCACGCTGCCGTTCCGTTATGCCATGGTGGTTCCGCCGTTTTCCGGGGCGGAGGTGGTCAGAACCTCGGGACTGGGCAACCCGAAGGGCTTCATCGACGTCCTGGACACCTACCAGACCCTGGAGTATCCCAACGTCTATGCGGTCGGGATCGCGGCGGCGGTGAGCGCGCCATGGGTCACCAGCAACGCGGTGGGGGTGCCCAAGACCGGCTTCCCGGCTGAGACGATGGCCCGGGTCGCGGCGGCCAACATCGCCTCGCAAGTGCGCGGCGAGATGCCGGCGAAGGAGGAGAACTTCGGTGACATCCCGGCTGTGTGCATCATGGACGCCGGTAACAACGGGGTCATGATGCTCGCCGACAGGATGCTCCCGCCGCGCAAACGGGCACTGATGATCCCCGGCCCGCAGTCACATCTGGCCAAGGTGGCCTTCGAGAAATACTTCCTGTGGAAGACGCGCCACGGATACGCGGCACTCCCCTAACCGGCACCGGTGAGCCTGACGCAGCACGAACCCGGCTCTGGCCGCAGGACCGCCGTGGCCGCTGTCGCGCCCGCCCGGCGGGCCACCGCTACTCGTCGGCGACCAGCGAGCCCACCCGGCCAGCCAGTTCCGCATCGCGCGAGTTGAGGATGTACGCGTAGATGACCGCGATGACCACCACCGCCAGCGCGGCGTAGGGGAACCAGTTGTACGGCGTGGCCTGGCCCGGCTTGGCCAGGTAGTACAGCGGGATCACAATCGCGACGGCGCCGAGCGTGGGCAGCAGGACATGCTTGACCACGCTGAACTCCTGCGGCCGGTACTTGCGGTAGTAGAACGGCAGCGCCAGGTTGGCCAGCAGGTAGACCACCAGCACCAGGATGGTGCCCATGGTCGAGGACTCGAAGAAGTAGTTGATCGGGTCCAGCGACCCGGTGGTCCCGCCGATGACGTGGCCGAGCGCCCAGCCGCCGATGATCAGGGTGGAGATACTGACGAAGAGGTAGATGGCGTTCATCGGGGTCCGGCGGGTGCTGTGGACCTTGCCGATCCAGCCGGGCAGTAGGCCTTCCCGGCCGGCGTTGAACACCAGCCGGGCCTGCGAGTTGGTACCCGCGATGAGCGCACCCAGGGTGGAGGTCAGGCCCGCCAGGTAGGCGAAGAACGCCAGCACGCCCAGGGTGGAGTGGGCGACAGTGATGAACGGGATGGGCGCCGCACCGAGCTTGGTGACGTTGTAGCCGAAGCCGCTCACCGTGGCGTAGGCGAAGATCAGGTAGCTGATCCCCATGATCCCGATCGAGGCGAACACGGCGCGGGGGACATTGCGGCGCGGGTCGTCGGTCTCCTCGGCCAGGGCGGCGGAGTTCTCCCAGCCGATGAACAGGTAGACCGCCAGCGGGAAGCCTGCCGCCAGCCCCGAGAAGCCGTTGGTGATGTGGCTGGGCTCGAACGGGGTGAGCGACAACTGTCCCCCGTTCTTGATCAGCGCGGCGACGGAGACCGTCACCAGGACGAGCATCTCGAACGCGAAGAAGAGGCCCGCCACCTTGGTCGAGATGCTGACGCCGCGGATCATCATGAACACCGCGCTCGCGGTGAGGATCACCGTGAGGATCCCCCAGGGGATGTTCCAGCCGAGGTAATAGTTGAGAGTGATGGACAGGAAGCCGCCGGAGATGGCGATCACCGACGACATCGCGATGATGTAGCCCAGCCCGGCCATCAGCGCGGTCGCGACCGCGCTGGTACCGCCGAACGACTTGCCCACGAAGGTGATGAACCCCCCGGTGGACGGCTGGGCACGCGAGAACTGGGATAAGGTGTTGCCCAGGAAGGCGATGGCGACGATGGCGGCCACGATGGTCAGCGGCGACGCCACGCCCGCAGTGAGGGCGAGGAAGCCGAAGCCGAAGAAGAAGCTCATCGCCGGGCCGATGTTGGCCATAGTCGCGGCGGAGATGTCCATGATGCCGAGCACGCCGCGGTGGAGCCGGTGTTCATGCCCCGCAATGCCGACGGGCGGGCTCTTGCTTTCGCCAAGCGGAAGGGATTCCGAGCTGCTCATCGAGACCTCCGGGGCTCAGGCCGTGATCAGGTGGCCTGAACGTAACTCACCCGCGGGAACGTAAACAAGATGGTGCACGGGGTGCGTGGCCCCACGAGCAGGCCGGCCCGCCCGGAGACGATGGCGGCTCCGCCCGGACTCAGGAAACGATGTCCTTCGTGCGGAAGCGGCGGAACGCCAGCGCGAACAGCACCAGCGCATACGAGACCGACACCGCGGCGCCCTCGATCATGCCGCCCCACGACAGCTGCGACGAGAACGCGTCCAGCCAGACGAACTGCCAGTGCGTCGGCAGGATCTCGCGCCAGGCACCCAGGGCGGTCACCGCGTCGAGGATGTTGCTGACGATGACGAGCCCCACCGCGCCACCGACCGCGCCAAGCGGCGAGTCCGTGGTGACCGACAGCAGGAAGGCAAGTCCGGCGACCACCAGCTCAGTGATCAGGACATATACCAGAACGATTCCCAGCCGCTCCAGCGCCGTGCCGGATGGCATGTCCACGCCCGTGGCTGGCAACCGGAGCGGATGCCAGCCGAAGACCACCGTGCCCGCCAGCAGCGACATGGCCGGGAAACTGACCACGGCGACGCTCGCGTAGATGAGCGCAGCCGCCAGTTTCTGGCGCAGCAGCCGGGCTCGCGGCACCGGTGCCGCGAGCAGGTAGCGCAGCGACGACCAGCTTGCCTCGCTGGCGACCGTGTCCCCGCAGAACAGCGCCACCGCCACCACCAGCAGGAAGCCCGCGGAAGCGAAGAAGCTGAAAGCGGCGAAGTTGAGCCCGCCTACCGTGGCGAAGTCGACCAGGCCGGGCGTGCCAGTACCGGGCTGGGCCGGGCCGCCGAGCTTGAACGCGCCGACCAGAATCCACGGCAGGACCAGCAGGATGAGGAAGGCGATCATGGTGCGCCGGCGCCGCAACTGGCGGATCATCTCCACCCGCAGCGGGAGGGTGTGGTGCGGGTCGTACCCGGCCGCGGCCGGCCCCGCTTCCCCGGCGCCTTGCACGTCCGGGCCGGGTGCGTTGGGGCCCGGGGCGTCCGGGCCGCGGGCATCCGGGCCGGGTGCGAGCGGGTTCGCGCTTGCGGTCATCGTCCGCGCTCCTGACTGCCCACCAGATCGGGCCCAGCCTCGGTGCCCCCGCCCGCCGCCGACGGTGAACCACCCGGCGGCGCGGCGATCAGGGCCAGGAAGGCGTCCTCCAGGCGGCGGCTTGGCCCGACCCGCTCGACCGGCACCCCAGCCCCTACCAGTGCCGCGACCACCTCCGAGGCCGGCACGCCATCGTGGTGGACCAGGACCCCGTCCGGGTGGGCCTCCGCTCCCTCGATCCCCGGCAGCGTGCGCAGCACCGAAACCGCCCGCTCATGCTCTGGGGTCCCCACCATCAGCGCGCCCGCCTGGCCGATGATCTCCTCGACCGGTCCTGCCGCCAGGCGGCGGCCCTCGTTCATGACGACAACGTGGCTGCAGGTCTGCTCGACCTCGCCGAGCAGGTGGCTGGACAGGATGACCGTCCGTCCCTCACCGGTCAGGCCGCGGAGCATGTCCCGCATCTCGTGGATGCCGGCCGGGTCCAGGCCGTTCATGGGCTCGTCGAGCACCAGCAGGTCGGGCAGGCCGAGCATGGCCTGGGCGATGGCGAGCCGCTGGCACATGCCGCGCGAGTAGGCCCGCACCTTCCGGTCGATGGCCGCACCCAGGCCGGCGACCTCCAGCACCTCCGCCAGGTGGGCACCGTCCGTGGGCCTGCCGGTCGCCCGCCAGTACAGATCGAGGTTCGCCCGCCCGGACAGGTGCGGCAGGAAGCCCGGGCCCTCCACGAAGGAGCCGAGCCGCGACAGCGCGGGCGACCCGGCGTGCACCCGGCGGCCGAAGATGGTGATGGTGCCGGTCTCCGGGTGCAGCAGGCCCATCAGGGCGCGCAGCGTGGTGGTCTTACCGGCCCCGTTAGGCCCGAGCAGGCCCAGGATCTGCCCGCGCTCTACCCGCAGCGACAGATCGTCCACCGCGAGCTGGCCATCCTTGTACCGCTTGGTGAGCCCGGTGATCTCCAGCGGCACGTCGGCCAGGTCCGGCACGAAGGAATCGCGGCGACGGCCACGGCCAAGCCCCAGGATGAGGCCGGCGGCCAGCAGTGCGGCGAGCGGCGCCGCCCACACCCACCAGGGCAGCCCGCCGGTGACCACGGTGAGCGCCGGGTCGGACGGCATGATCAGGCCCGGCCCGGCCAGGGCCACCTGGTAGACGGCGGGCGTTGGCGGGGTGCCGTACGCGAAGTCGGTGGTCGTCAGGACGAGGCGCAGCCGGTGCCCGGCGGCGAAGTTGTAATCGATCGCCGGCAAGGTGACGGTGACCACCCGGCCGCCCTGCGCGCCGCTGACCCGCAGCGGTGCCGCCAGCTGGTTGGGAAGGGTGGCGTTACCCGCCTGGTCGACGTCGTAGACCTTCGCGAACAACGTCACGCCGGAGGCGCCGGCGACACGGACCCGGACGGTCGGGGAGCCGGTCACCTGGAGCGCGGAAGGCAACGGCGCCGAGGTGAAGGCCGCGCTCTGGCCTGGCATGTCGAAGGTGAGCCCGGCTCCTCCCAGCGAGCCCAGGCCGGGGAAGACGGAGATCGAGGCGGGCGCCCCGCCGGCCGGGCTGACGACCATCTGCGGCGGCCCGGCCAGGCGGACCATGGTGCGCCTGGTCCCGTTCAGTCCCGGATAACTGCCCGCGGTCGCGATTCCCAGCGAGGCAGAGTCGGTGGACGGGTCGAACCCGAGTACCCGGGTCACCGCAAACCCAGGCTGGCCGGTTCCGCTGCTCCCGGTCCCGGCGCTCCCNNGGCGCTCCCGGTCCCGGCGCTGCCCGTGCTCCCGCTGCCGGTGCCCGTCCCGGTGCTTCCCGCAGGCTGGCCGGGTGCCAGCCAGCGATGGAGCCACTGCGCGGTCAGCGATTCGACCCGGGCCGTCTCCTGATCCCCGCCGTCGTGGCCGCCGGCGAACCACACCATGTCAGCCGGGGCGCCGTTATGCCGGAGTTCCTGATAGTTGGCGTTGGCCTGGTCGAGGCCGAACAGTGAGTCGTTCTCACCCTGGATGAGCAGAGTGGGGGCACGCATCCGGCTGGCCACGCTGACCGGGCTGGACCGCAGCAGCAGCGAGATGGCTTGCGGAGTGGGCCTGCCGGTAGTGGCGATCTGCTGGTAGATGGCGCAGATCTGGGGCTGGAAACGCCCGCACAGGGCCGACCGGCGCGCCGCGCCGGGCGGCAGCACCTGCCCAGCCCCGCCGCCCTGGCCCAGCCCGGCGGCCTGCCCGGGCGCACTGCCCTGAGCCGTTGCCCCGAAGCCCACCGAGCCCTGGGTGAAGAGCAGGCCCGCCCACTGCCGCTTGAACACCCCGTTGGCCGGCCCGCCCCCCGCGCCGTTCGGGAACAACGCGGTGGCCAGGTTGTTCCAGGTGCTCTGGGCGACGACGGCGTCAATCCGGTGATCGTAGGCGGCGGCGAAGAGCGAGATCCCGCCGCCGTAGGAAGCGCCGGTGATTCCGACCCGCGGATCGCCCGGGCGGTCGAGCAGCACCCGGGGCTGGCGGGCGAGCCAGGTGACGAGCTGCTCGACGTCCTTGACCTCGTAGTCGGGCGAGTCCAGCCCGATCTGCCCGGTCGAGGTGCCGAAGCCCCGCGCGGACCAGGTCAAGACGGCGAAGCCGGCCCGCGCCAGGTCCTCGGCCTGCGGGCGGACGGCGTCCTTGGTCTCCCCGAATCCGTGCGCCAGCAGCACGGCCGGAACCTTGCCGCCCCCCGGCGGCAGGAAAAAGCTGGCGTCGAGCACGACGTGCTGGTTGCCCCGCGGCCCGTCGACCACGGGAATGCGCACGTTACGGATGGAAAGCGGCGCGGGCCTGGTCAGCGCGACCGCAAGGACGACACCGGCCGCCACCAGCGCGACGGCGGCAGCGACCACGACGATGACCCTCGCTCGCGAAAGCCGGCGCTGACTCAGGAAAGGACGCATGCTGATCCTCCTGCCGCGCCGCCACGCTTCCGCTACGGGATCGTTTCGCT
>DPMS01000072.1 GCA_003541285.1 Actinomycetota bacterium | reverse complement strand
CTGGAAGAGCAGATTCAGCGCTGCCGGGATGTGGATCTCATCCGCGTCATCGGGCGGGCCTGCCTCCAGCAGCAGCACGCTGGTGGCGGGATTCTCGGACAGACGCGCGGCAAGGACGCAGCCAGCGCTCCCTGCACCGACGATGACATAGTCGTACACGGCCACCTTCTCGACCACAGTTCGGGCTGTAGGCGACAACCCTACCGGCGAGCACAACCGCGCGGCGGGCAGTCCCCGGCCGCAGGCCCGGGCCCGGTCCGGCCACCGCGCTCACGGCGCCCGGCGGGACGGGATACGGGTGCGCCCCCGGCCTCCGGCCGGGGGCGCACCCCTCCATGCTGCCTGCCACCGCCGGAGTCCGGCGGGCCCCCGAGATCCGCCGGGCGCGGTAGCCGACGGGCCAAGTCGCGAGCCCCTGAGCCCTGGTGACTCTTCGCACTTACACGATGCCACATTGTGTTCATAATGTGAATACCCCAGGTCAGGCCTTGATCA
The DNA here is from genome assembly GCA_003541285.1 of Actinomycetota bacterium. Classification (GTDB taxonomy): domain Bacteria; phylum Actinomycetota; class Actinomycetes; order Streptosporangiales; family Streptosporangiaceae; genus UBA9676. Next base: position 2,089 of record DPMS01000072.1, on the reverse strand, counting down.
AACAGCCGGCAGCCCCTGGAAAGCGGGGCACTCCTGAGTACCCGCGCACCGGCTACGGTTGGTCCATGCCAGATGACCGCAGGGATCAGCCCATCGTTTTGTCGCGCATTTACACCCGCACCGGTGATGACGGGACTACCGCACTAGGCGACGCCAGCCGCGTCGCCAAGACGGACTCGCGCCTGGTCGCCTACGCCGATGTGGACGAGGCCAACTGCGCCATCGGGGCGGTGCTCGCCCTGGCCGCGCTGAGCGAGGACGTCGTGGCGCTGCTCACCCGGATCCAGAACGAACTGTTCGACGTCGGGGCAGACCTGTGCAACCCGGTCAGCGACAATCCCGCCTACCCGCCGCTGCGGATCGGCGAGACCTATGTGAGCGCACTGGAGCACGACTGTGACGAGCAGAACGAGGGCCTGCCCACGCTGCGCAGTTTCGTGCTGCCGGGTGGCACGCCGGGTGCCGCCCTGCTCCACGTGGCCCGGACCATCGTGCGCCGGGCCGAACGCAGCACCTGGGCGGCCCTGGCCGAGCACGGGGACACCATGAACCCGCTTACCGCCCGCTACCTGAACCGGCTCTCTGACCTGCTGTTCATCCTGGCCCGCCGGGCGAATTCCGGGCGGGGGGACGTGCTGTGGAAGCCCGGCGGCGAACGCTGAGGCGCCCCGGCCGGGGACACACACCCCGGCCCCCGTATCCGGGCTCGTCGTGCAGGCATGCGGCGATGCCCACCTGCCCAACTTCGGCATCTTCGCCACCCCGAGCGCAATTTCCACCGCCGCCGGCGGCTGCATCATCGCCCACAGCGGCCGGTGACCCGCGCGGCGCGGGCTGGTCATCAGGCCCGGCGCCGGGCCCGTTCCATGACCCCGGGCACCGGGCGTCAGCCGGCCCGGCGCTGGTAGGACCCCGGCGGCGCGGCCTCCAGCCAGGCCAGGAACCCGGTCAGTGCCGCCTCGCCCATGGCCAGCTCGATGGTGCCCGCATCCTCCCCCGCGCTGCAGGCGACGACCATCATGCCCGGCCCGAGCCGCACGGCCTCCGCGGGATCGGCAGGTCGGCGCGCGGTCACCGACAGTGCCCGGCGGGAAAGGATTTTCTCCGGGGTCAGCAGCACCCCAACCCCGTCATACCAGCGCAGCTCGTCGGCCCCATAGGCGGCGACACCGAGCCGCCAGGTCCCGCCGGGCCGGCGCAGGCCGCATTCGACAGTCCCGCCGCCCCGGTCGAGCAGGATCCGGCGGATCGTGATGCCGGCCGCCGCGAGCACAACAACAACGAGGAACGCGGCGAAGATCCAGGCCGCGTCGAGCGCCAGTGCTGTGGTCATCCCCGGCCCGGCCGCCGGCCCCTCGTCAGGCCCGTTCGCCGACGGCGGCCCGCAGGAGTGCCCGCGAGTATCTCACCTCGGGAGTCTCCTGGTCTCCCGCACCGGCCGGGCCGCCCGCCTCCAGCGCCGCGTTCAGCTCGGCCTGGACGGCGGGGACGTCCACACGTGAACCCAGTTGTGCCTGACGGGACAGGATCGATACCCGGTCGTCGGCCACCGCGAGGAACCCGCTGCTGACCGCGGCCATCACTTCCTGGCCGTCGGCACCGTCGTGACCCTCGGGATCGAGAATGTGGATGAGGCTGCCCTCGGCCAGGATGCCGAGCACGGGCGAATGACCGGTCAGCACGCCCAGATCGCCCTCCAGGGTCTTGGCGATCACCATCCGCGCGTTCCCGGACCAGATCTCGCCCTCAGGCGCCACCAGCTCTACCCGAAGCGTCACCGCGCTACCTCACTCGCTCGCCCGGCCTGCGGCCTCACTGGCGCTCCAGTTCCTGGGCCTTCCGCTCCACGTCCTCGATCCCGCCGCACATGAAGAACGCCTGCTCGGGGATGTGATCGTACTTGCCCTCACACAGTGCCTTGAACGAGGCGATGGTCTCGCCCAGCGGCACGAACACGCCCGGCTGGCCGGTGAACTGCTCGGCCACGAACATCGGGTGGGACAGGAACCGCTCGATCCGCCGCGCCCGCTTGACGGTGACCTGGTCCTCCTCGGACAGCTCGTCGATACCGAGGATGGCGATGATGTCC
>DPMS01000852.1 GCA_003541285.1 Actinomycetota bacterium | reverse complement strand
GAGGTGAGCGTGCCCTGGCACCGGCACGCGATGCACGTGTGGAACGTGATCGCCACCGACGGGGCCACCGCGCAGATGGTCGACGGGAACGGGTACGGCTACAACTGGGACGGGCTGTACGACCCGGAACTGATCGCCTTCTACGGGCGACAGCGCCGAGAGGTGCCCGACGCGTGGTCGGAGACCGTGAAGCTGGTTGTCCTGTGCGGCCGTTACTCGATCGAGAACTACCAGGCGCGGCACTACGCGATGGCGCGCAACCTGGCTTTCGAGGTGCGCCGCGGCTACGACGAGGCCTTGGCCTCCTTCGACGTCCTGGTCATGCCCACCCTGCCGATTGTCGCCACCCCGCTGGTCACGGCCTCAGACCCGCGGGAGACCTACATCTCTCGCGCGCTGGAGATGATCCCCAACACCGCGCCGTTCGACGTGAGCGGCCACCCGGCAACCACGGTCCCGGCTGGCCTGGTCGATGAGCTGCCGGTCGGCATGATGATCATCGGCAAGCGGTTCCACGACGCCACGTGCCTGCGCGTGGCTCACGCCTTCGAGAAGCTGAGCGGCGGCTTCCCCGCCCCACCCGCGCGGGCAGGCGCATCCGCTGGCGCCACGCCCGCCCCGTAGCACCACCGTTCGCGCCCGAGGAAAGGAACCGGCCCATGAATGGCGTACACGACCTTGGCGGGACCGACGGGCTCGGGCCCGTCATCGTTGAGGAGCACGAACCGGTCTGGCATGCCGACTGGGAGAAGGCCGCCTTCGCGATGTTCCCCACCAACTTCATCAAGGGCTACTTCGGCGTCGATGAGTTCCGCTTCGGCATCGAGCAGATGCACCCAGCCGACTACCTCACGTCGCGCTATTACGAGCACTGGGCGCACACTATCGAGCACTACACGGTCAGGGCGGGCGTGGTGGACCCGGAGGAACTGGACGCGCTGACCCGCCACTACCTGGCCAACCCGGACGAGCCGCTGCCCGGCCGGAAGGACCCGGACCTGGTGACGCTGATGGAGTCGGTCGTCCGCTCCGGTGGGTCGGCCCGCCGCGAGTCAGGCGACCCGCCGAAGTTCGCCGTCGGCGACCGGGTGAGGGTCAAGGACGATTCCCCGGCCGGGCACACCCGCCGGGCCCGGTACATACGCGGCAAGACCGGGATCATCGACCTGGCGCACGGGACCTTCATCTACCCCGACAGCGCCGGCAATGGGCTGGGCGAGGACCCCAAGCACGTCTACACGGTCCGTTTCCGCGCCGCCGACCTGTGGGGCGAGCAGACCGCCGACCCGAACAGCACGGTCACGTTCGACGTGTGGGAGCCCTACATCGAGAAGGCCTGACCGCCCCGCCACCCTGACTCACGCGAGGAGAGCCAGCATGACCACCACCCAGAGCCCCCCGCCGGTGCCGGCGTCCCTTCCCCGCTCGGAGGAGGAGATCGCGGCCCGCGTGAAGGCCCTCGAGTCCATCATGATCGAGAAGGGCATCATGACCACCGAGGCGGTGGACCGCCTTGCCGAGATCTACGAGAACGAGGTCGGCCCCCACCTGGGCGCGAAGGTGGTCGCCCGGGCGTGGAGCGATCCGGCCTTCCGCGACCGGCTGCTCGCCAACGCCTCCACGGCCTGCGCGGAAATGGGCATCGGCGGCCTGCAGGGTGAGGACATGGTCGCCGTGGCGAACACCGGCGCCGTGCACAACGTCATCGTCTGCACGCTGTGTTCCTGTTACCCCTGGCCGGTTCTGGGGCTGCCCCCCAACTGGTACAAGTACCCGGCCTACCGGTCCCGGATGGTCCGGGCCCCCCGTGCGGTGCTGCACGAGAACTTCGGGCTGGATGTGCCGGAATCGGTGGAGATCCGGGTGTGGGACTCCAGCGCTGAACTGCGCTACTTCGTGCTGCCGCAGCGCCCGGAGGGCACCGGCGGGATGAGCGAGGAACAACTGGCCGGACTGGTCACCCGTGACTCGATGATCGGCGTCGGCCGGCCCCGGCGCCCCGGAGAGTGACCAGGTGACTGGGCCCACCGGCCCCGACTCCGCCCGAGCCCACGTCGAGCAGCTACTCGGGCAACTGCCGCACCAGGATGCTATCCGCCCTGACGGCGCGCAGGTGTCTTTCGGCACGGCCTGGCAGATCCGGGTATTTGCGTTGGCGGTGGCCGCCCACCAGAATGGCCACTACACCTGGCAAGAGTTCCAGCAGGCGCTGATCGCTGCCATCGGGGACTGGGAGCGGGCCGGCACTGGCGAGCCGTGGCGCTATTACGATCGCTGGCTGGAAGCGCTGGAGACCCTGCTGCTCCGTACCGGAACGCTCACACCCGCCCAGGTCGACGAGCGCACCGGCACCGTGCTGACCACGCCCCGGGACATGAGCCACCAGCGGGCCCGCCGGGAACCCGTCACCGTCGACCCAGCCCGCAACTGACCCACCCTGCGAGCCGCGGCTGTGAGCAGTTCGGGTGCCGGCATGCCGAGGAGGTCGACGAGCCTGTGATTGCCCCGGCCGTGACCGCTCCCCAGGGCTGGACCCGGGCGCAGCGTATGCAGCTGTCCGGCATCGTCGCTGTCATCGCGCTGCTGCACATCGCCGGATGGTCGCTCTACCTGTCCGTCACCCATGGCCCGGCAGGCGCGGGTGCGTTCGCCGGGGCCGGCGTGCTCGCTTACGTCCTGGGTATCCGGCACGCTTTCGACGCCG
>DPMS01000857.1 GCA_003541285.1 Actinomycetota bacterium | reverse complement strand
GCGATCACGCTCAACATCAGCGCCGCATCGGCCACGGTCCGGGTGATCGGCCCCAGATGGTCGAGGGTGAACTCGATCGGGAACGCCCCGGTGTAGGGGACCAGGCCATGGCTCGGCTTGTGCCCCACCGTGCCGCAGAACGCGCTGGGAATCCGCACCGAGCCGCCCTGGTCCCCGCCCAGCGCGAGATCGACCTCCCCGGCCGCCACCAGCGCCGCGCTTCCGCTGGACGAACCGCCCGTCGTCCGGGTCACATCCCAGGGGTTGCGCACCGGCCCGGTTACCGAGGTATGGCTCGCGCCGGAGAAGCACAGGTCCTCGCAGACCGCCTTGCCGGTGATCGTCGCCCCAGCGGCCAGCAGCCGGCTCACCACGGTCGCATCCCGGCTCGGCACGAAGCCTTCCAGCGTGCGCGAGCCGTTCATCATCGGCACCCCGGCAACCTCAATGTTGTCCTTGACCACCACCCGGCGGCCAGCCAGCGGCCCGTCCGGCCTCTCCCGGATCTCCGTTCTGACATACCAGGCTGCCAGCGGGTTGTCCGCCGGCTCCGGCCGTGTCCAGGGCCGGTCGGCGGGCGGGCGGGGAGCGCTCGCCGCATACAACTCCTCGACCGTCTCGTAGGAGGACAGCAGCCCAGCGGCCATGGGCTCGAAAGAGCCAAGATCCTCCTCGCTCAGGTGCATGCCATAACCACGGGCGATCGCTGCGAGCTCATCCCTGCTCGGCGGACGGACAACCATAAGCGACCTCCAGGCCACGGGACGCGGGGAACCGCGCCCGCCCGCAATCCGGATCCGGCCGCCAGAGGCCAGCCGGTCAGAGCAACGACTCTAGGGTGCGGCCGTCCGACACGTCAATGGGTCATGACCTATTGACATATCAGGGAGAGGCTGGGATGAGATCAAAGCCCCCGGCCCTTGCTTCGGCAAGGTGGAGGTGCTGGCGCACCGTCTCCGGGCCGGACAGTGTGACCGTGCCCCGCGGGAACTGGCAAGCCCGCCCGGTCAGCTGCCGGGCCACCGAGCGGGGGTCGCCGTCACCGGCCCTGCGGGCCGCCGCCGCGTACAGGTGCAGGGCCTCGTATGCCGACTCCGAGATGCTGGACACCGGCGGAGCCCAGCGACCGAAGCGGGCGCGGTAGCGGGCCAGGAAGCTGGTATTGGCCTCCTCGGCGAGCTGGGCGAAATACCCCGAGACCGCCCACAACCCGGCGGCCGCACGGTCGCCGATCCGTTCCCGGGTTGGTTCGTCCAGCGCAAGCGCGAGGGTACGGCAGCGATCGCGCAGCCCCCTCGCGTAACACTGCCGCTCAAAGGCGACAGCGTCGGCGCCCACGAAGGCGGACAGGATCAGGTCGGCCCGCGAGGCCAGGATGCGCTCGATCAGCGGACCGAAGTCCAGGCTGCCCAGCTGGACGAGGCCCTGGCCTGCCACCACGCCGGACTTTCCGGAGATTTCCCGGCGGGCGCAGGCGTGGACGATACGCGGCCAGCAGTAATCGTTGCCGACCAGGAACCAGCGGCGGCCGCCCGCCGAACGCATCAGCGGCCCGACCGCCGCCCGCAGTTGGTCGTCCGGGCGCTCGCCAAGCTGGAACAGCAGCTCACCGCCCCGGCCACCCTCGTTCATCAGCGTGTGCACCAACAGGACGCTGCTGCCGACCTCACGGGCAACCCGGGCGAAGGTGGCCGACGTGGTCGTGGCCATGATCACCTGACAACCCGACCGGACCAGCCGCCGGGCCTCTGCGGCGCCCACCTCGGCGTCGGTCGCGTCATCGCCGACCACTAGCCGAACCGGATGCCCGCGGATCCCACCGTCGGCGTTGATCTCTTCGACCGCCATCCGGGCCAGGTTCTCGGTCGCCGCCGCAAACACGCTGCCCGGACCGGACTTGCTCGTCAGCAAGCCCACCGGGTGGCTGTCAGCGGGCAGTTCGTCCGGCACCGCCCAGCCACGCCGTCGCATCAGCCATCGCAGGCCCTCGGCATCCAGCTCGGCGATCAACCGGACACGTGTGCCGCCACCCGGATCGGCGTCGAACAAGCAGCGCAACCGGCCACGCCACGGCAAGTCGTGCGCCACCACGATCGCGCGCGGCGGCCGCATCGCCACGATCCGGCCAAGGATCTCCACATCCCCGTCCCCCGCCAGCCCACCGATCGGCGCCCGCATGCCAACCACGGCGCCCACTTCGAGCCGATCGCACACCGCGTCGAACACCCAGCCGACACCCGCCCCGGCACCGAACAACCCGAACACCGTCTCCGGGGAAGCCATGACCGTCCGCTCCGCGGCCAGGGCCAACGTGGCCATCACCGGACCTGGCGGGCAGTCGAACCTCTCCCCTCCACCTGGCCAGTTTCCGCCGCAGCCTTCATTTCGTCTAGGGACGACTGGAACAACTTCTGCAGGAAGCCCAGCACCTCCCGGGCCGGACCCTCCGGATCCAGGGCGTAATACCGGTAACGCCCTGAACGCCGCTCCGTGACCAGGCCCGACGTCCGCAACACCCGCAGATGACTGGACACCGCGGTGCGCCCCACCTGCCGGACCCGCGCAGCGATCTCACCCACACTGCACTCAGAGTTCGCGGAAAGCACACCCAGAATCTCCCGGCGGACCGGGTCGGCGAGCGCGTCGAACGCATCGGCACCCACCGGTCACCCTCCACCGCGACGAACACCCATCAACAGATCGCGAAACACTGACGCCTCCCTGAGGCTACCCCGTATTCACCAGCCGGCGTGGTTGGGTAGGCAACTGGCGTGGTAACCCCCGGTGGGATTCCGTTTCCAGCCGCCCCCGTCGAGCCATGCCAATTTCCCGCAGCTCACCGACATCCTTGACCGAGATCGGCGGCAGGCGGCCTACCGTTCGGTCGGCCGGCAACACGCATGTCCGCCAGGCGGGAAGGTACTGGGGCTACCCGGTCTTGCCGGACTGTGAGCGGGTTGCCGGCCGTCAGTTGAGGCGGTCGGGCATGCGCAGGATGCAGTTCCTGCCTTTAGCTGCGCCAGACCGTGGGCGGCAGTGGCGAGTTAGCCCGTTACCGGAGCCGCTAGCTGCCTCAAGCGCTGGTCAGCGGTGGCTTCAACCCGTGGCGCGAGGACTCCCGCCGGAGGGCGCCGGCCGTGAGACATTCTTGCCGGGCATCTTGCGTCCTCAGCGCCAGCGCACCCGGTCAACGCCCCGGAGCATGCCAAGCCACAACTCATCAGCGACATAGCGGAATTCTGCATGCACTTCGGGACGACCTTCTTCGAACTCCGCGCAAAACGCCTGGTCACAAGCACCTGCGCCATATGGCGTGTGTGCCACCCAGATGCCACCCACCCGAAGGAGGTGCTCGGTTCTATATTCGAAAAGTTTCCATACCCTGGAGCCCCTTACGGAATCGAACCATAGGCCTTCTCCTTACCATGAATGGCCGTACGGTTCCGTTGCCGCAGGTAGAACGCCTGACCAGGCAGAACGCGAGCACAGNNGCCACTCAATCTGCCACCCAGATTGATCTTGTCCTGATCCATAGGCGGTCGGCCGCCAGCCAGGTGGGCGCCTTTCCGCGGTGCCCTCGGTCGCGTGGCAGGCAAGGCCGGATCCCATTCATACGGCGCAACGGGTCCGAACGGCTGGCCGAGGGCATATCTTGGACGCAGAACCCCGGAAGGACACCTTGATGCCTAAGCCCGGCCCAGCCGCACCAGAGCCCGGTAGCCCAGCCAACGGCCAGGCTGACGGGGCGCAGTCCCCGCTCGACACTGGCGTCGCGCACATCGCCCGGGTGTATGACTACTGGCTCGGCGGCAAGGATAACTACGCCGCCGACCGGGCGGCCGGGGACGCGGTGATCCAGGCATACCCTGGCGTCATCACCACCGTCCGCGCCAACCGCGCGCTGCTGACCCGGATGGTGCGCTACCTGGCGGACGAGGCCGGCATCAGGCAGTTCCTCGACCTCGGCACCGGAATACCCGCCGCGAGCAACACCCATGAGGTGGCTCAGTCGGTCATACCCGGCGCGCGGGTGGTGTACGTCGACAACGACCCGATCGTGCTCGCCCACGCCAGGGCGCTGCTGACCAGCGGCCCGGCCGGGATCACCAGTTACCTCGACGCGGACCTGCGCGACCCCCGGCCGATCCTGGAGCAGGCGGCGGATACGCTGGACTTCTCCCAGCCGATGGCGGTCATGCTGATGGGGGTCATGCACCTGATCAGTGACGCGGACGACCCGCTGGGGATCGTGACCAGCCTGATGAGCGCCGCGCCGGAGGGCAGTTACCTGGCGCTGTCACATCCGGCTGCCGACATCGACGCCGACGCGATGGCCAACGCACAGCAGCGGCAGAACCAGATGCAGGCCGAGCAGGTCACCTTCCGCCGCCGCGATGAGGTGGCCCGGTTCTTCGACGGCCTGGAAATGGTCGAGCCGGGCCTGGTGCGGGCGCCGGAGTGGCGCCCAGCCGGGCAGGCCGAGGCCCAGACCACGGCCGCCCTGTGGGGCGGCCTGGGCCGCAAGGCCTGAGCCGGACGGGGGCGGCGGCCGGCTCCGGGTGTGGATGTCGCCCCAGTAAAGGGCGTCGAGGCCGGCCAGTCAGCCGGGCGGTTCGAGCACCGGGACGGCGTACCCGCCGCCGAAGCTCGCCATCGCCGCCGCCGGAGGCGTCCACCGTGGCCGGGTCCCGCGCCTGCCGTCACCCGAAGATATCCAGCGGCAAGAACGCGGAGACCAGCACGTTGGGAACGTCAACCACCTGGCTGATCTTCAGATCTACCGCCACGCTGCAGATGACATAGGCCTGCTGCCGGGTGTAGCCGTAGCCCGATACCAGATGATCGATCATGGCGCGGAGTGCGTTGCGGGCGGCCAGGGTGATGTCCTCTGACCCGTTGCGCCCGTCGCGGTGCACGCAGGTCCCGGTGGTCGCGAAGTACGGGCCGGGCGCAGGCGACGGCGCTGCCCGCTCGAATTGCGGCTGATCGATCTGATGGGCCGTGGCCTGGCCCTTCCTGAGGCCGAACTGGGCGTGGAGCGTGCCACGGACCTCGATCGCCTGGCCGCATGTCTCGCAGTCGCCCTGGGCGAAGTGGGCATCACCGGCCGAGAAGAGAGCGCCGGGTACCCAGACCGGGATCAGCAGGCGCGTGCCCGCTGTGAGCTGCTTGATGTCGACATTCCCTGCGTTCTCCCGCGGCGGTATGGTGCGCAGGCCCTCGGCGCTGACCGGCGGTCCGGCAGGGACCGCGCCCTGCGGTTCGGGGAGGTCAACCATGCCTCCCGCCGCGGCGAGGTCACGCTCCCTGGCGGTGATCCGGGCGCGGAGTTCGTGTGATGGCGCCACCCCCATCGTGCCCATGAACGGCTGTCCCTGGATCCGCACGCCCGGAACCTCGGCCGAGACCGCGAATCCCCCCTCGATCTGCCACCGCGCCAGGAACGGTTCGGGGAAGTCATCCCGGAGGAACCCGAACCCTGGCGACTGCATGGTGTAGCCGAAGGCCCCGGTGGTGACATCCAGGATGTCCACCACCAGCAGGTCGCCCGGCTCTGCCCCGGCCACGTGCACAGGGCCGGTCAGCGGGTGCACCACGCTGATGTCGACGCCGGGAATGTCGGCCGCCACCGACCCCTCGCCGATCTGGCCGTCCACCGCGTCGCGGGTCTCCATCACCACCTCGTCTCCCGGCTCGGCCCAGATCACCGGCGTGATTCCCGGGTGCCATCGGTTGTGTCCCGTGCCCGGCTGCCCGGCGAGCGGCTGGCCCGGGTCTATCCTGATCTCGTGGATGGCCATGCCGCCTCCTCAGTCGTTAGCAGCTTCGGTGAGCTTGCGCGCAAGTTCGGCCGGCCGTGTGAACATCACCTCGTGGCTGCCCGCCATCTCGACGATCTTGCATCTGCCCAGCCGGGACGACATGCCCGGATGCCATGCTCCCTCCGGCAGCGCCCGGTCCTGGCTCACGGCGATGTAGCTCCTGGGCAGCCCGGCACGGTAGAACTCCGCGAGGTCCAGCTTGGCGTCCCATGGCTGGAACGGCTGCGGCACCAGCCGTTCCCAGACGGACCTGGCTTCCTCCACCGGCGCGTCCTGGATGAAGAGGTCGCGGAACACCTCCCAGGGACACTCAACGGTATTGTCGGGGCTCGCGCTGGCTGACTGAGCGAACAAGGCGGTCTGCGCGGGATCGATGTTGTCATTGACACTGGTGCCATCCGCCACCACAAAGGCGGTGTGAAACACCAGGCGTTTGAGCCGTTCGGGTATCTTCTGGGAGACCCGGCTGACAACGGAACCGCCGAAACTGTGCCCCACGAGAACAACATCCCGCAATTCTCTTCTCTCGATGAAGCCGGTCACCGCGGCCACATAGTCATCGTGGGTGATCCCCACCCGGCTCACCCCTGGCCAATGCCCCGGGTAGGTGGGGGCATACGCGGTGTGACCGAGTTCGCGAAGGCACCACGCGGCTGGCTCCCATGCCCATCCGCCGTGCCATGATCCATGCAATAGCACAAACGTCTCGCTCATCATTTTCCTTTCCCGGGCGATAAGCAGTGCAGGCAGCCAGGATCGTCATCGGTGATCGGCGCTATGATGACGACCATGAGTCAATTGCGGTCGGGCGCCGGCGTGCTTCTCGAGATCCTGGAGACAGAGCACGTCCGGCATATTTTCGGGAATCCAGGAACCACCGAGCTCCCACTCATGAACGCCCTGGCCGGGGAGGACCGGTTTCATTACGTGCTGGCTTTGCACGAATCCGTGGCCGCTGGCATGGCCGATGGTTATGCACAGGCGACCGGGCGGCCATCCTTCCTCAATCTCCACACCGCCACCGGGCTGGGGAACGCGATGGGCAACCTGTCCAACTCGTGGGCCACCGGCACGCCGATGGTGGTGACCGCCGGCCAGCAGGACCGGCGTCACCTGCTGGCGGAGCCGTTCCTGTCCGGCAACCTGACCGGCATGGCAGCCGGCCTGGTGAAGTGGGCCCACGAGGTCCACCGGACCGCCGACCTCGGGCCGGTACTCCGCCGGGCTTTTCACGACGCGGCGTCTGCACCCACCGGGCCGGTGTTCGTTTCGATGCCGATGGACGTCCTGCAGGAGCAAGGCGATTTCACGGTGCCCCTGCGGTCCCACATCCAGCGGCGAGCTGTTCCAGCCGCCCTGGCCGACCTGGCTTCGGCCATCCTGGCCACCCCGCGGGCACGCTTCGCGGTGGTCGCCGGTGACGAGGTGGCCCACTCCGGGGCGGCCGGCGCGCTCGTCACGATGGCCGAGCGGCTGGGCTGCCGCGTCTACGGGCCCGCGATGCATTCCAGGCTGGTTTTCCCAACCGCTCACCCGCTGTGGGCTGGCGCGCTTCCCGCCGACGCGGGGCAGATGCGTGCGCTCCTGGCCGAGTTCCACACGATGCTTGTCATCGGCTCGCGCGCGTTCATGACCTTCGGATACACCGGCACCTGGCCGGTACCGCCGGACCTCCGGCTCCTCCATCTCTCCCCGGCAGCGCAAGATCTCGGGCGGACCCACCCGACGTCGCTGGGCCTGGTGGGCGATCCCCGGGCCACCCTGGAAGCGCTCATACCGCTGCTCTCCGGGGTGGACGAAATGGAAACCAGGGAACTGATCCGCACTGCCGCGGCACAGGCAGATGAGCGTCTCGCCGGGATCCGTGAGCGTGCCCGGGCCGCCCGTCCCGACGAGGAAGGGCGCATGCATCCGCTGCCAGCCGTCCAGGCGCTGCTGGCGGCGCTCCCGCCCGAGACCATGGTGGTCGATGAGGGAGTCACCAACGATCCCTATGTCCGGGCCTTCCACCAGGTCCGGACTCCGGACCGGTTTCTGTACTCGCGTGGCGGTGGCCTGGGGTGGGGGCTTCCCGCGGCCATGGGGGTCTCGCTGGGGCGGGACCGCGAACCGGTGGTGGCCGTGGTGGGGGATGGCTCCTTCCTCTACTCGCCGCAGGCACTGTGGACGGCGGTACGGGAGAACCTCCCGGTCGTGGCGGTGGTCATGAACAACCGCGGCTACCTGATCCTGCAGCGGTTCCTGGCCGAGATGCGCGGGCCGTCCGCCGGGGCCGCCCCCCGTGTGGGGATGCACATCACCGATCCCAGCGTGGATCTGGTGTCGGTCGCGCGGGGGTTCGGTGCAGCCGCCATCCGGGTGGAACACCTGCCGGAGGTAGGGGCCGCCGTCCGTGAGGCGCTGGCGGCTGCCCGGCCTGCCGTGCTCGAAGTGCAGGTCGCTGCCCCGCCGGTGGGCTGAGCCGGGGATGCCGCCCACCGGCGCTGAGCCGGGGGCGCAGTTCACCGGCCGGCTCCGGCATCCCTGGGCTGGCCGGCCGGTGCCGGCTGGCCAGCCCAGGGCCTGCTTCACTGCGCCGCAGAACTGGCGACCGCGCTGGCGACCGCGGCGGCTCGCCGGGTGCGCGTCAGTTGCCTGCCCCACACGTAGTAGATGGCGCCGGCCACGATGGCGCTGATGCCGTAGCTGATGTCCGCGCCGCCCATGGCCTTCCCAATCGGCCCTGTGTAGAGGACCGTGGCCATGAACGGCACCGAGACCGCCACACCGATGAGGAACGACAGCAGGCCCGCCCAGCGGATCGTCCCGAAGGCACCGTTGCGCTTGTAGAACTCGGCGGTGTCCGGGTAGCCGGCGGCGCCGCGGTTCAGCCCCCAGAAGTCGATGATGACGATGGCGAGCCAGGGAGTGACGAA
>DPMS01000076.1 GCA_003541285.1 Actinomycetota bacterium | reverse complement strand
GGCTCCTGTCGTTCCTGCGGCAGGCGGCGACCCTTACCAGGCTGGGATCCGCGACGGTGAGGCGGCGCTGGCGCGCCGTTTCGCCAGGGTGCCCGCCTGGTTCGGGCTTATGTGAGCTGTCTGGGGTGTCCGCCCTGGTGGTGTCTCATCGTGCCGGGCGATGTCCGGGCGGTGTGGTGTCTCGTGGCGGCAGCGGATTGGGTGGTCTGGGTCGGGGCTGGCCTGGTGTGTGGTGAAGCGAGCCAGCCGGGCGGGCGGCCGGGCTGCGGTGCGGGGATCGGGCCTGGTCTGCCGGGGCCGCTAACTCTCCGTCCGGGGCCTGGGCTTGTGCGCTTGCTTGTCGCCCGCGGCGGGGATTCAGCGGGGTGATGGTGCCCGCGGTGTTGTCGAGGCGCTGGCGAAGCTGCTGGTTTTCGTCACGGAGCTGCTCGGCGTGCAGGGCGAGGAGCTGGATCTGGTTGGCGTAGGTTTTCAGCTGCCCGTTGAGCCTGCGGATCTCGGCGGCGTGCTCGCTGCGGCTTGTTTTCGCGGCACGTTTAAGGCCGGTGATCTGCCCGCGGAGATCTTCGGCCGTNNCCTGAGCTTCCCGGCGAGCGCCGCGTCGCCGGCCGTGGTAGTCATCTGCTTGGTGTCCTGTTGCTATCCGGGTTTTCCGGCGCGGCGGGGACGGCGTGGGTGATCTGGGTGATGAGCTGGCCGAGCTGATTGAGGTGGCCGTCGAGTGCGGCCTTCTGCAGTGGGGGAAGCGCGCGGCGGCCGGCTGCGGTGAGGGCGTCGCGGGCCTGGTCGCGGGCTTGCTGCAGCCGTGGTAGGTGCTTGCCGGATCGCCGGGCGTTGGGACAGTGCAGGCAGGTGTTGAGCATGGGCAGCGGTTCCCCGGCTGGCTGCGCCCGGTCGGCGCAGAGCGCTTGCCCGGGGCGGTAGAAGCAGTCGCCGAGCACGCCTGGGTGCAGTGTGGTGGCCAGGTGGGTGAGCATGGTGCGCAGCCGGGCGGGTCCGGCGGCGGTGCCGGGCAGGTCTGCCAGTTCGCTGCGGATGCGGGCGAACTCGGTGTTGATTGTCTTGGCTGCGCCGCCGCCGGACGGGCCTTGGGTGTCCCAGTCCCGGTATAGCTCTTCGGCGTAGTCGAGGCGGGCGGTTGCCTGTTCGGCTGCGACCTCGGCGGCGAACCCGGAGCTGGAGGTCCCGGCGTAACCCTCGAACATGGCGGTCTCGGCGTGCTGGTACTGGCGCGCCCCGGCGATGATCCCGAACGGCTGGTGGGCGATGTGCCAGGCTACGGTCCGCCGGAACTGCGGCGTGGTGAACGCCCACGGTGCCGCTTCGCCGGCGTTGCCGCCGTCGCCGCCGGGCTGGCCGGGGATGAACAGTTCACCGGGGCCGGAGAACAAGACGTTGGCGTGGGCGGCGAATTCGCTGATCCGCTCGGGCATCTTGCCGATCAGCCGGGCGCGGGTGACACCGGGGCCGCTGGTGTATCCGAACAGGTGGGTGGGGTCGTCGTTGATTTGCAGTAGTACGTTCACGGCGTGGTGCACGGCGTCGAGGACGACCCATTCGGCCTCGTCGCCGCTGAGGCGCCTTTCCTTGAACACCCGGCCGCGCAGCTTGAAACGGTCCCGGCCATCGGCGCCTGGCTCGGTGAACGCGCAGTCGCGGCCCAGTTCCCGGACTTCGGCGTCCCGCATGCCGCTGAGGTAGGCGATGACGATCCAGCATGCCGTGCGCAGGTAGCTGGTCTCGGTGTGGACGGCAGCCGGGTCCATCCCGGGCCGCCATGGCCGGCCGGTGACAGGCCACGGCGACATCGGGGTGTCGAGGCCGCCGGCTTCGTATCCGAGTTCGGCTGCGGCTGCGGCGAGCAGGTCCCGGTGCTTCCTGGTGGTCCAGCGCAGCCCGGCGAGCAGTGCGATGAATTTCTCGTTGGGTGCCTGGATGATCCCGTCAGCGACCGGTGCGCCGCGGTGGTTATGGGCCGAGCGGGCCGGGACCGCGGGCACCCCCCGGCCCGCTGCCCTGCGCCGGGCGATGAGCGCCTCGACCGCGGCCCGGGCCTGGCCCCTGGTTTTGACGGGCGCGGCTTCCCGGGCGTGCCGGAGCGCGGCCACCTCGGCCCTGGCCGCGATGATGTCGCCAGCGGCGGTGGTGACGTAAAACACTGCCGCCTGGATCAGCGGCGCTGTGATGCGCTCGGGGATGCGGAGGGTGCTGTTCTCGCCGCTGCGCGGATCTCCGGTTACCTGCGCGGCTGTCCTGCCCGGCCACGGCGTGATCGCCAGCGCGTCGGTCAGGAAAGGCCCGTGCGCGGCGAGGTGCTTGAGGGTTCCCGCCCGCTCGGCGGCCGAGCCGGACTGCTTCCATCCGGCGAGCACCTGATCGAGATGCCGGCGTTCAGCATCGGCGAGCCGGGGCGCGCCTGCAGCCGCGAGATCACGTAGCACGGTGCGGGCCAGCCAGAATTCCCGCTGCAGGCGGGTCAGCTTCATCGGGCGGGCCGTCCTTGACCGGCCGACCGGGCTGGCATGGTTGATGCGCGAATACAAGAACTCCCTGACTGTGCGCTCCTGCCAGGGATCGCCGATGAGCCCGAAGTCGACCCTGGTCAGGCGCGTGGAGCGCGGCACGAACGGCCGGACATCCCAGACCCGGTCACCGAACCGCGGCCCACGCGATGCACACGCGGCAGCGATATAGGCCGGCAGCACGCAGGCGTCGCCGGGAACCGCATGCGGCAGGTCAGCCGCCGGCCTGGCGGCCAGGTATTCCGCGGTCTTGCGCCGCGGCTGCGGGGTGCTCAGCTGATGGCCTCCAGGAACTGCGCGGGAAGCGCGTCACGCTCGCCGGTTTCAGCGCGGGCTTTTCCGGCCTGCCCGGCGGTGAACGCGGGCAGCACCCCGGTGTTCAGCCGCTCGCAGGCGAGCCCGTAGCGGGCCTGCCACTCGGCGGCGTGCATGCGTTCGCGCTCGCGTTCCATGAATGCGGCGAAGCTGAGCAGGCTGGGCAGGTGCCGCTGCGCGAACACCGCGTTCGGGCACTCCAGGCAGCCCCAGACCGCTGCAGGACACGGGTCGCCTGGCCTGCGGGCAAATGGAGAGGCGTGGAAGCCGGTGCATGCGGCAAGGAACACGTCGGCTTCCGGCGAAGTCCCGGCTTTCAGCTGCGCGGGTGTCAGCTCCGGGATCTCCTGCTGGCCGTCTGGGCCGGGCGCACGGCGCGGAACCGGGATCAGGCCACCGCCGGTCATGCCTGGCGGGACGACGGCCGGCGGGGGGATCGCGGCCTCAAGCGCCTGGCGCAGCCCGGCTTCGACGGCTTGCTCGTGGATCTCGTCGTGGGCGCTGATGCCGGCGTAGCGGGCGGCGGCGACCTTCTTGGTGTGCCCGGAGACGAAATCGTCGAGGATCCCCCCGGAACGCAGGTACTGGCGTGACTTCACCGACTTGCGGAGCCGCCGCAGATCCAGCCGCACCGGCTTGCCTCCCCGGTCGGTGAGCTGCTGCAGCTGGTGGCTGCGTGCCCACGCCTGGGCATGGTGGCTGACTGGGTACTGGCTGTCGAAGAATCCCAGGGCCTTTGTCGCCGGCTTGACCCGCACCCCGGCCCACAGTGCGTCCGTGCCGGCCAGTTCGCGGGCCGCGCCGGTGAGGTCGAGCGCCAGGCGGATCAGCCCGCCCGGCGTGGTGATCCCGGCGCCGTCGCGCACCCGCATGCTCTTCGCGGTGTGGTTGCGCGCGCGCAGCTTCTCATACGACAGCGTGACGAACCCGCGCGATGGGCTGGACAGGCATGACGCCCGCAGCGTCTTGGCGCTTTCGGGCTCCAGCCCGGTCAGGCAGATCAGCGCGACCACGAACGGGATCACGTCCGCCGGGGTGAGGAACAGGTGCGCGTTGACGCCCGCTGCTCCGCCGGGCCGGTGCCGCAGATGCTCCGCGTGCGGGCCGGCGGGCAGGAGCGGCCCGCGTTGTGTTACCCACGCCAGCAGGTCCTCGGTCCGGTAGGCCGCCGTCAGCCCCGACCCGGTGGCGGCCAGCTGCCGGCCGCCGCGGATGCGGTCGCGGATCCCGCGGACATCAGCCAGCGCCGCCGACTGGATGGCCTCCAGCACCGGGACCGGGTATGCGTCCAGCGGCCGGGACACCGGCCGCGGTGCCTGCATCGTGTAGGAGATCCGTGCCTGCGTCCCGGCGCTGAACGCTCCGGGATGATCCTCCCCGGCCAGCCGCAGCACCCGGACCACGTTCCGCAGGCACGCCCCCGTCTGCCCGGCGCCCGGCCCGT
>DPMS01000077.1 GCA_003541285.1 Actinomycetota bacterium | reverse complement strand
CGTGGGACGCCGGCCGGCCCGGGCCTGGGTCGTGCGGGCAAGCTCGGCGCGGGTGACCCGCCCGGCCTCTCCGCGCAGCGCCGTCAGGGTGCGCGAGAAGCGGACCTCGACGCCCTCGCCGCGCGCCTCCTCGAGCTCGTCGGGACGGGTGAGGGCGAAACGTTCGTCAAGCCAGTCGACGCAGGTGGCCGCGAGCCCGAGCCGCCGCGCCGTCCGGGCCACGTCCATCGCGGTGTTGCCGGCGCCGAGCACGAGCACCCTGGGGGGCCGGCCCGCCAGTTCGGTGTCCTCGCCCGCCAGCCCGAGGGTGGCGCAAAAGCCGTCCGGATCGCCTCCCACCGCAAGGGCCGCCTTCGCGCCTTGCAGGAAGGTCGTGGCGTCAGTGACGCCCCCGAGGTCGGCGCCGGGCACCGAGAGACGCAGCGGCACGGACGCGCCGTGGGCCATGATGACGGCGTCGTGGGCGCCAAGGAGCCGGTCGAGGTCCTCGGGGTGGATCTCGGTGCCGCAGCGCAGGTCAACACCGGCCGCGGTGAGCTGTTGCCATGGCCGGGCGGCAACTGCCTCAGGGAGGGTGAAGTCGGGGATCCCCCAGTTGCACAGGCCTCCCGGGGTGGTGTCCTTCTCGTAGACGGTGACCGAGGCACCTGCCTCGATGAGTTCCCAGGCCGCGCCTGCCGCAGCGGGACCGGAGCCGATGATCCCCACCGACAGCTCGCCGGTCACCGAAGCGGGAGCGGGAGCGGGNNGGCGACCGGGGCGCCGCCGGCGAGGGACCAGCTGCATGCCCCCTCGCACTGGGCTGCCTGGTTGCACACCCGGGAGCAGATGTCAGGCAGTACCGAGGTACGCCGCAGGATCCCGTGTGCGCCCTCCAGGTCCCGGTTGCGGACTGCGGCGATGAAGCCGGGAATGTCGTTGTGCGCCGGGCAGCCCCGCACGCAGGTCGGGTCGGGGCATTCCAGGCACCGGGCGGCCTCGGCGAGCGCCTCTGGCCAGCCGGCAAAGCCGGAGCGGATCTCGCTGACATCACCGGGCAGGTGCGCCGGGTGGGCCGGCGCGGGATCGGTCCGGGGGGCGACGAGCAGCGGCCCCTCGATGACGATGGCGGAGAACGGGCAGGTGCGCTCGCACTGGCGGCACCCGACGCAGAGGTCGCCGTCGGCGTGCGCCACCCAGCGCTCCGTGTCCATCGACAGTGCCCCTGTCGGGCAACGGATGACACACTCCTGGCACCCCGCGCAGCGATCGGTGAGGACTCGCGCGTAGGGCCGGCCGCTACCGGCGGGAACCTCGCTTGTCGCTGTCAGGGTCATGTTGACTCCTCTGTGCCAAGTCGGACCGGGCCTGCCGGTGCCGTGAAGATCGCCATCGCCGGTCAGTCGGCTGCTTGCATCACCACGTAGAGCACCGCCGCGGCCACTCCGCAGACGGATACCAGCCCGAGGGTGGTGACCCGCGCGGCGAGGGTGCTGCGGCTCAGCGGCACCAGCTCGCGGCTGGCGATCCGCCACGTCGCCCACAGCGCGCCAAGTGTGCCAAGGGCCATCACCGCCACCTGGACGGCGATGATGTGCGGGTCAGTGAGGATCCGGGTGTTGTAGAGCGGCGAGTGGACGCCGGAGAGGCTGAGCATGTGCCCGACGGCGGGCACGACCCGCGGTGAGTACTGGAAGAATTTCGGCAGCTGGCGGGCGAAGTAGTCCGCCCCGACGAGGGGGATGAGCCCATACGTGATGGGGAGGAAGAAGGCGCGGAACCGGGAGCTCTTGTCGGCGAAGCCGCCCGGGCGGGCGAACTCGACGTCGCGCCGGGCAAGGAGGGCTCCGATGCCCCAGGCCGCCCCGGCGGTGGCGAGTGCCAGGAGGCCGATGGTCCCCAGGTAGCCGACGGGGTCCGGGTAGTGGGGGAAGTGCAGCTGGCTGTTCAGCCAGTCATCGAGGCTGGCGAAGGCGCTGGTGGCGTTGATCTGCTGGTAGAGGACGAGTCCCCACAGCAGCGCGATCGCCCACGCCACATCGGCACGCCGGCGCCGGGGGGCGACGACGGACGTGAGCGGCTTTTGCAGGAACAGCCCGACGTTGCCCTCCGGGCAGGACTTGTAGCACTCGCTGCACAGCCCGCAGTACAGGTTCGAGTCCGCGCTTCCCGGCCACGTGTACCAGGGGCACCCATAGCCTTCCGCGCCGCCGCGCATGCAGTCCTTCGTCTTGCAGCTGAGGCAGATCTCGCGGTCACGGGTGCGGAACCCGGCCACCGAGCCGATCGAGCCGACGCTGCCGATGAGTGAGGTGAGCGGGCAGATATAGCGGCAGAAGGTGCGCCGCTCGAAGACCAGGAAGAAGATGAGCGCCGAGGCGACGATACCGATGACCATGAAGCTTGTCGCGGCCGGGTTGCCCGGCCCGGCGATGTTGAAGTACTCCTCGATCCAGGTGAGGAGGAGGAAGGTGACGACCGGGAGCACGAAGCCGAGGCGCGCGAGGGGTTCGGGGAACTTGCGGCCCAAGCCCAGGGTCTTCTGCGTGCGCCGCCAGAACGTCCGGCGCTGCACCCACTCGGCGAAGCCGCCGAACGGGCACATCGCGCACCACGCCCGGCCCACCACGACCATCATCACGAACACGAGGCAGAACCAGACGTACCAGGTGATCGCCGTGCCGAAGTTGAGGCCCGGGATCGCCGTGCCGAGCAGCCCGACAAAGATCACAGTCCAGAAGATGATCTGGTTCGGCAGGATCAGAAGGAACTGGAACTTCCGGTTGCGCACCAGCCGGGCGATGCGGGGATTACGGAGAAGGTCGAGTCCCGGCGAAGGGTCCGAGGGGCCGAAACGCTCGGCGAGACCGGCACTCTCCGGCGGGCGCAGCCGCACCGCGACGGGCACCGGATCGGCGAGGCGAGCTGCTCGGTCATGCACATCGAGCGTCATGCGGGCCTCCGTACTTGAGTGTAGTTGTTGACTACACGTACGACCGTGGAACTACACGTGTGACCGTGGAACTACCTATTCATCAACGTAGTACTACTGGACCTGATGTCAAGCCCCTCGCTACACTTAATATGTGAACCTGACACTCTCGAAGCGGGGCGACTACGTCGTGCGCTCGGCGATCTGCCTCGCCTGTGCCTATGGGTCGGGTACGCCGAAGAAGCGGCACCAAGTCTCCGGCGAGATGGGGATCCCCCGGACCTTCGTCTCCCAGATCCTCGGCGACCTCGTCCGCGCCGGTCTGGCCGTCTCCTCATTCGGCAAGGACGGCGGCTACCGCCTCGCCCGCCCGCCCGCCGAGGTCAGCCTCCTCGAGGTAGTCGAGGCCGGCGAAGGCCCGCTCGCCCCCGAGACGTGTGTCCTCGGGGACGGGCCGTGCCGCTGGGAAGCGGTCTGTCCTCTCCATGAGAGCTGGGGCGCGGCCAGCTCCGCTCTCCGGGAGGAGCTAGCCGCAACGAGCCTCGCCGACGTCGCCGAGCGGTCCCGGGCGATCGAGGCCGGGACCTACCCCGTCCCCGCCGACGCCCACCGCCGGGCGGCACTCACGGTGTCCGTGGCCGACTCGGTCCAAGTCGAACTCGCTGCCCCGGAAGTGGCGGCGAGGCTGCGAGGGGGCGGGTCGTGGCTCGCTTCTCACGTCGAGGCAGCCTCGGCCGACGGTGAGGCTACCCGCGTGCGCGTCGGGCCAGGGGGGCCAGCCTGGCTAGGAAAGATAGTCGCGGTGCACCTCGGTGAGCCGGAGGGGACCGACGAGGCGCTCGTCATCCCCCTCACCTGGGAAGCAACCGGGCCAACCGGGCTGTTCCCACGCCTCGCAGCCGAGCTGCGCCTTTCCGCACTTGACCCCGAACGGGCCGAGATGGTCCTCTCGGGCCGCTACCGGCCCCCGCTTGGCCGCGCCGGACAGGTCCTCGACGAGACACTGCTCACCCACGTCGCCAGCGCCACAGTGCGCTCGTTCCTTCGCCGGCTCGCCCGGGCCCTCGAGGAGGTGCCTGCGGCGCCCCAGTCCACCTTGCCGGCCGCGCACGCCGGATCAGCGCGGGCCGGGCCGGCGGCTTTCGATGGCACAGTCGTCGGTGAGAAGTGATCCTCGGACGCCTGCCCCCTCGCTCCCCCTCGCAGTGCTTAGCGGCGCCGCGGTGCTAACTGCCCTGATCCGGCTTCTGCCTGCAAGGCTGCGGATGCACCGCCTGGTCACGCCCGGCACGGTCCTGCGGTGGCACTGGCGCCTGGTCACCCGGGGACTTACCCGGGCCCGGCGGCGAGATCACGCCGCAGGCCCTGGCCTGCCTTCACGTCCGTGAGAGATTTCCTCTGTTGTAGCGGTAAGCGCGATCTCAGACCGCGCGTGGGGCGCTCCGCCTGTGGGTTTCCAGTGGGGGCTCCCGCCGGAGCGCGGACTTGCGGGGTTTTTGTGGGCCTCACGGAAGGCCGGGCGGCTGCCACGACGGCCGCTGCGCTGGGCGGCGTGGGCCGGTCGTCAGCTGCTCACATGAGGCAGTCGCAGCGACACCGGCCTCCTCCACCCAGACGCAAACCGCGCTCTCGCCCCTTGCCCGGTCCCTGCGACCCGCCCGCGCCGCAGGCCGCCGGCCCGGATGCGCCGTTGCGCCACACGCAGCGGCCGGCTGAGCCGAGTGGCGGTGCCGGCTCCCGCACGCAGATCCTGCGGTTCTGTGGGCAGCGGGACCAGTTCGGGGTACTGCCGGCGGGCTCTGCTCGCCGGGCTGCTGATCGGCC
>DPMS01000761.1 GCA_003541285.1 Actinomycetota bacterium | reverse complement strand
CGGTACCCGTAGCCGGGCCGTGGGCCGGCGGCGCCCGTGCGGTGCTGCCGATGGGAGGCGGCCCGGGAGCACCGCCCGGCGTGCTGGAAGCCTGCTGGCCGGCCAGGCTGCCGGAGTTCGGCCGGCCGTTGCGCCGCCAGCTCGCGGCCCTGGCGGACCTGTGCGGGCGGGCGCTCGGGGCGGGAACGGCCGATGGCGAGGAGCCGGCGGCAGCCCGGCAGGCTATGTGGCTCTACGGGCTGCTCGATGACGTGCTTGAATCGTCCCTGTACGTGCACCCGCTCCGCGATGGGAGCGGGACGGTGATCGATTTCCGGGTCGGCCATGTCAGCAGGGATTTCCGTGATCCGGCCGGCCGGGACCGCGCTGACCTGGCCGGGCGGCCGCTGCTGGAGATCTTCCCGCTCGCCGCGCTCGCGGGCGGGCTGTTCGACCACGCGGTGCACGTGCTGTCCACCGGCGAGCCCCGGCACCTGTCCGCGAGCGTCCTGTCCGCCACCGGTGGCGAGGCAGCGGCGGCACCGGTGCTGGACATCCGTGTCGTCCGCCTCTTCGACGGGGTGGTGCTGGCCTGGCGGCAGATGGACGAGGCCGAGCGGCTGGCGTCCCTGCTGGAACACGCCGAGCGGCTGGGCCGGATCGGCGGCTGGGAAGAGAACCTGCTGACCGGTGAGATCCGCTGGACCGAGTCCGCCTTCGGCTTGTTCGGGCGCGAGCCGGGTGCCGCGATCCCGCTGGCCGAACTGCAGACGCACGTGCTCACCGACGATGTGTACGACGTCGAGCAGTTCCGCCGCACCCTGCTGCGGGAGAAACGGGCGGCCGCGGCTGCCTTCCGGATCATCCGCCCCGGCGACGAGAGCGTGCGGCACATGCGCGTCTTCGCCGAGCCAGTGACCGACGCGGCTGGCACCCTGGCCGCGGTGCGGGGCGCATACCAGGATGTTTCCGCGTACTACCACACCCAGGTGGCGCTGACGGCCACCCGTGACCGCCTCGCCGACACCGAGGAACGGGCCGAGGAGGAGCACCGGCTCGCGGTGCGCCTGCAGCAGGCGATCACCCCGAGATCGGCGCAGCCGGTGGCGGTGGCCGGGCTCGACGTCGCAGCCAGGTACCGGCCGGCCGGCGAGGGGCACCTGGTGAGCGGCGACTGGTACGACACGGTACTGCTGCCCAGCCAGCAGGTGCTGCTCGCGGTTGGTGACATTGCCGGCCATGGGATCGACGCGGTCACCGGGATGGTCGCGCTGCGGAACTGCCTGCGCGGCCTCGCCATCACCGGAGCCGGGCCGGCCAGCCTGCTGAGCTGGCTGAATGAGGTGGCGTGCCATCTGACCGATGCCATCATCGGCACCGCTGTGTGCGGTCTGTATGACCCGGCCAGCCGGACCCTGCGCTGGGCGCTGGCTGGCCACCTGCCCCCGGTGCTGGTGCGGGACGGGTCGGCGGCGGAGTTGCCCTGTGTCCAGGATCTGCTGCTCGGGGTCGATCCGGAGGCCACGTACCAGGAGGTCACCACGTCATTGCGGCCGGGGGACGGGCTGCTGCTGTTCACGGACGGGCTGGTGGAGCGACGCGATCAGCCGATCGATGATGCGCTTGGCTCATTGCTGCGCGCCGCCAGCCGCCCGGTTGGCGCCGTCGCTGAGTACGCGGACCACCTGCTGCGCAATGCCGCTTCCGATACCGGCGACGATGCGTGCCTTGTCGCGGTCCTGGTGCGATGACCGGCGCTAGCTATCGTCGGCGCTGTCCTGCCGGAGGGCCTTGGCGGCTTCCGCGACGGTGTCGTAGAGGGGGAGCCGGTGGGCAAGGCCGGTGATCCACAGCGTCCTGGTATACCGGTAACGTGCCCCGGCGAGAGCCAGCATGCCGCCGGCGGCGGTCGTCTTTTTCCAGTGGTCAACGATCACAGCCAGGGAGCTGGTGTCCATGAAGTTGACACCGGCCAGGTCAAGAATGATGTGCCGATGCTCGCGCCGGGTCTGGGAAAGGTAGTGGTCAAGCTGACGGCTGGTCACGATGTCGAGGTCGCCCCGGATAACGATGACGACACTGCCGTCCCGGCGCTCCGACGACAGATGCAGAGCATCCAACTGCACCCCCAGCAGGGCCGTCAACGGAAGAGGAGGACGCCCCATGGTACGCCGGCCGGCTGCTTTGCGGGTGTTTTGCCCGGACCCTGGTTTCGGCGGAAAGGCGGAGCGCATGCGGCAGGGCGAACCAGGGAAAGGCCAGGTGGGCGGAAGCTCATTGGTGGAAGTTGCGGTGAATGCGCCGCGGTTAGGGGGGAGTTGCTGCGTACGCGCCAGGGTTTGCGGGAACTTGCCGCGCATGTGCTGGTGTTTACGGGGAAGTGAGACCAAATGCGCCAGTGCCTGCGGTGGCACAGTGGACGGTCGGCTGAGGGCCCCGGAGCGTGCGGGGGGCATGGTGGACGACTGGCCTGGATTCCTGGTGTGCCCCGGGGGGGCCGGTGGATGAGCAGCTGAGATCCACTGGCGGCCCGGTGGGCGGGGTGGCAGGTGGTGACGGCCTGCGCCATGTAGCGCTGTTCTACCGCGGGCAGGCTGACTACCTGACCGCTGTGGTGGGTTTCGTGCGGGACGCACTCGACCGCGAGGAGCCGGTCTTCGTCGCGGTGCCGGGCGCGAAGGTGGGCCTGCTCCGCTCGGCGCTGGCCGCCGACGCGGACCGGGTGCTCTTCGCGGACATGGTCCAGATCGGCCGCAACCCGGCCCGGATCATCCCCACGGTGCGTGCGTTCATCGACGATCACCCCGGTGAGCGGGTCAGCTACCTGGGAGAGTCGGCCTGGCCCACGCGGTCGGACTCCGAACTGCGGGAATCGGCCAGGCATGAGACGCTGATCAACCTCGCGTTCGCCGGTGCGCCAGCGGCCATCTGGTGCCCCTACGATCTGGCCGGACTGCCGCCGGCCGTGCTCACCGATGCCGAGCGCACGCATCCGGTGCTGCTGCGCCGGGGTGAGAGCCAGCCGAGCGCGGGCTACCTGGGGCCGGACCGGCTTCCCCCCCGATGTGAGCAGCCGCTGGCGCACCCGCCCGCCTGGGCCCAGCGCTGTCACTACCTCGCCGACCTGCGCGCGGTCCGCGATCTGGTGGCCAGCCATGCCGCGCGGGCCGGCGTGGCCTGGGAGCGGCTGCCCGACCTGGTGCTGGCGGTCAGCGAGGTGGCCGCCAACACCTTGTGCCACACCGCGTCCGGCGGCACCGTGCACGTGTGGCACACCGGCGAGGAGATCGTGTGCCAGATCGACGACAACGGCCAGATCGCCGATCCGCTGGCCGGCCGGGTGCGCCCGGCCGGCGACGAACTGGGGGGCCACGGCCTGTGGCTGGTCAACCAGGTCTGTGATCTGGTTGAGGTCCGTACCGGCGCGGCCGGCACCACCATCCGCCTGAGCATGAGACTTGACCGGCCCGAGCATGAGACTGAACGGGTCAGCCCGTCAGGCGCGCCGGCCGGATGAGGCAGTTCGTGGTGAGCCCGCGCAGGTAGCCGCCCATCGGGAGCGCAATCCGGCGCCCGGCCGGTTACCCGCCTGGGGTTGCCCGGCCGGGCCCGGCGGGGTAACGTATTTCTTGCGTGTCTACGACGCAGGCACACCTTCGCGCCCAAGAGGTGCGACCGTTGAGGTGTGCCTTTTTTGATGGCCGGAATGGTGGCCTTCTCTTATCGGCACCTCCAGCGTGATCGTGCCCATTCCCCCAGACGGCCATCACCGGAGGGAGATTTCGTGATGAGGATCGCCCTTGTCGCTCCACACGCAGTTCTGCCCGGCTCACAAGCCACCGGCCGCAGCCACCGTGTCACCTCGCTGGCACAGGCGCTGGCCCGGCTGGGTCACAGCGTCACCGTGTATGCCCGCAAGGATTCAGCCGCGCTACCGGGCAAGGCAGAGGTTGCCCAGGGAGTGACGATCGAGCACATCCCCGCAGGCCCACCCACCCGGCTGTCCGCAGACGAGGTGGCTCCGCACCTGCGGGCGTTCAGTGACCAGCTGGCACGCCGCTGGCAGCAGGAGCCGCCGGACATCGCGCATGCCCATTTCTGGACCAGCGGGCTGGCCGTACTCGCCGGTGTGCGCGGCCTGGATGTGCCAGTCGTTCAGACGTTCCATTCGCTCGGCATCCCGCACGCGCCAGGCACAGTCAAGGCGGTGGGCACGCAGCCGGCGCGCGGTTCCCGCGGCCGTCACGCGCCGGGAACGACCCGCCTGCCCGGCCCGGCCCGGCCCGGCGCCGCGTCCGCGGCCGGTGCCCGCCGTCACCACCGCCCGGAATCGGCCCGCCAGCTCGCCCGGATCCGGCTGGAGGTGTGCCTGGCGCGCAACGTCAGCGCCGTCCTGGCGACCTCGTCGGAGGAGATGAGCAAGCTGGTCGGCCTGGGTGTGCCCCGGGCATCGATGCGGGTGGTGCCCTGGGGCGTCGATACCGGCCGGTTCGCCCCGGAGGGCCCGGTCGCGGTGCGCAACGGCCGGCCCCGGTTGCTTGCCGTGCGGCAGCCGTCCGGGCCGGACGGGCCGGGTGAGCAGGACGAAGGGCCGGACGGGCTCGATGTGGTCATCCGCGCGCTGGCCGAGGTGCCAGCGGCGGAACTGCTCATCGCCAGCGGTCCTTCGGGCCGGCCGCGCGGTGGGGACCCGGTCCGCAAGGTGCTGCTCGCGCTGGCCAAGGATCTGGGCGTGGCGGAGCGGGTCACCTTCACCGGCGAGGTGAGCTGGGAGGACCTGCCCGCCCTGCTCCGCTCGGCGGACCTGCTGGTGAGCGGGGCGTGGGACGAGCCGTTCGGCACGGTGGCGCTGCAGGCCATGGCGTGCGGGACACCCGTGGCGGCACCGGCGCTCGGCGTCTGCCAGGACGCGGTCATCGACGGCACGACCGGCATCCTGGTGCCCCCGGGCCAGCCCTCGCTGCTCGCCCGCCGGATCCGCCACCTGCTGGCCAGCCCGGTCCAGCTGGACGCGTTCGGGATCGCCGCGGTGGACCGGGCCAGGTCCCGCTACTCCTGGGACCGCATCGGCCGGGAAACCGTGCGTGCCTATGAACGCTGCCTGCCGCACGCGCTCCCGGAACTGGCGGAGGACCCCGGCCCCGAGCCGGCCGGCTCGCTCGCGGAAGGGTAAGCGGCCCGGCTCCCGGCGTATGTCAGCGGTCGTCGCCTTGCAGTGAGGTCGAGGGCATGAGCTGCCAGCACTGTGTCAACGCGATCACCGGCGAAGTGACAAGCGTGGCCTGTGTGACCGCAGTGGATGTG
>DPMS01000350.1 GCA_003541285.1 Actinomycetota bacterium | reverse complement strand
CAACAGACGTTGCCCCAGAAGACGCCAGCCTCGCCGCCAGAGCAGCCAGGGCCGCAGCGTCCTGCGGCGGGGAAAGCTTCACCGCCGGCACCAAGATCCTGCTCGCCAGCGGGATCGCCGTCCCCATCGCCAGCCTCAAGGTGAGCGACAAGGTCCTCGCCACCAATATCCGCACCGGGAAGACCCGGGCGGAGCCAGTCGCCGCCGTCCTGGTCCACCACGACACTGACCGCTACGACCTGAAGATCCGGGATCACGGCAAGACCTCGGTGATCGGTACCACGTCTAGCCACCTGTTCTGGGTTTCCGGCACAGGCGGGCACCGCGGCGGGTGGGTCAAAGCTGGGGCACTGCGCTACGGCACCCACCTGCGCACCCCATCAGGTAGCGACGGCGCCACTGCCCTGGGCGGCTGGATCCCCGAACAGCGGGACGGCTGGATGTGGGATATCACCGTCCCTGGCGGCGGCGACCACGACTTCTACATTGATGTGATCCACACTGCTGTCCTCGTGCACAACTGCCCGATGGAGAGCAAACCACTGCCAAAGTGGAAGCAGTGCATCGTCTCGGTAATGACTGCGCTCCATATTGTGCAGGGGGGAATAAGCGCGGGTACTATCGGCAGACCGCCCGTGGCCGAGACCAAGTACGAGTATCGGGCTAATGAGAATCCGACAGGCGCTCCGCCGGAGCCTGAGAACGGCGGTGGCGGAGGAGAAGGTGAGTGCTGAGTGTGCCTGGTGGCACGGCCAAGATGGCAAGGTTGTCCCGTTGCGGCACTTCTGTGGCTGCCGTCGCGCGAGCTTCCGAACGCTGTGACACGCGGTGGCAGTAGGAGACGGACGGAAGGCCGATCCAGGTGAGGATCAGATTGGCTCGCGTCACGTGGATGGCAGAACGCGCCCGACGATTCGGGGAGGCAGGTGATGCCGTCGGCGCGCGGGACTTGTATGCGGCCGCGCTACCGTTGGCCATACGGGCCTTCGGGGATGACGCGCCGGTTACCTTGACTGTGCGACTAAACCTCGCTCACTGGACCTGGAAGGCCGGTGATGGCCAGGCCGCGAAGAGCCAGTTCGACGCGCTGCTGCCGGTGCTTGAGCGAGTGTCGGGCCCTGAAGATCCTGATACCTTGTTCGTCCGGTCCGCGCATGCCCGGCTGGTCGGCGATGCTGGCGATCCGGCTCGCGCGAGGGATGAGCTGCTTTCCCTCGTACCGGTGTACGAGCGTGTGCTCGGCCCGGAGCACCCCGATACCCTCACAGCGCGTTATAGCCTTGCTGGCTGGACTGGGTCCGCTGGTGACCCGGCTCGCGCGAGGGATGAGTTGCTTTCCCTCGTGCCGGTGTACGAGCGTGTGCTCGGCCCGGAGCACCCCGATACCCTGTCCGCGCTTTACGGCGTCGCACACTGGAGCCGTGAGACCGGGAATGTTGCGGACGCCATGGCGCGACTGCGGGCGCTGGTGCCGGTGCAAGAGCGTGTGTGTGGTGCCGAGGATTCCAGGACGCTGACGACGAGACGCAGCCTTGCGTACTGGACGGGGCTTGCTGGTGATCCGGCCGAGGCGCGGGATGAGTACGCTGCGCTGGTCCCGGTTCTGGAGCGTCTGCGCGGGGCAGAGGATCCTGACACGCTGTCAGCCCGGCGTAGTCTCGCTCGCTGGACGGGTGTTGCGGGCGACCCAACAGCAGCCCATGGTCAACTGGTCGCTCTGCTTGCCGATTTGGAGCGCGTTCGCGGGGCTGACCATCCGGACACTGTTGCCGCTCGGAGCGATCTTGCTGCATGGGCCGAGGAGTCTGGCGCGGCCGGCGATCGCGAGTAATGCACATCCGTCTTCGCCCCAGAAGCAGTAACAGCCGCGACAGGGGGTGCGGCGACTCCTGAAGCGGCGGGCTCTGCGGCTGGGAGTACCTCTGGTTGGCTGGGCAGGGTCATGGAAGCAGAGAAGGCGCTGGAAGAGCGCCAGCAGTTCGACGAGACCACGTACAACCTGGGGCATGCGGCGGAGAATGCCGCCCAGATAGATGAGAACATCCAGGGCGCGCTTGACCGGGTGCAGCCGACGGGGACGATGACCCGCGTCCCGTCGGGCGGGCCGTATTACACGCAGGGCCAGGCTGCTTTCGCGACGACCGTGAACGACCCGGTGTCGGCGATGTTCGTCAATACCGCGGTCGCGTCCCGCGCGATCTGGATTGCCATGCGCAGCCTATTCGGTGGTGGCGGATGAGCGGCGAGGGGACGGACTCGGAGCTTGTCAGGACGCAGGCCGTCACGGTGTTGCGTGCCGCGCTGCTCAGCCGTCAGGGGGTCGCGGACGCGCTCCGGGCTTGCTGGTACCGGCACCCTCTGTTTGCCTCGACTCTGATGTCTGAGTCGCTGCGGTTGCGGTTCCCGCCGGGCTGCGATCTGCGGCTGGTCACTGCGTTCGTGGCCCGGGTCCGCGCGGGTCAGGGAGGGGCGGCGGGAGGTTTCCCAGGCCGGGAGGCCGAGGCGGTGATCCGGGCGTGCCTGGGTGAGACCGCCCTGCTGGAGTCGGTGCACCCAGGCCAATTCAGCTACCCTGAGCTTGGCATCGCGATCCTTGGCAGGCTCTTCGCCGAATGGCACCCGGATAACGCGCAGTTGCGGGAATGGTTCGAGCACGTCGGTCGGGCGACGGTGGCGATGCGGGAGAACTCCCCGGCGCTGGCGGGCGGCGAGGCGGACTGGTACGCGGCCGGGATGCACCAGTCACCGTTCGCGGCGCCGATGGATGAGGCGGGGCGGAGCGAGGAGGCTTAGATGCCGGGCATGCGGCGACGGCTGCGGCCTGCTGCGGCCCAGCCGCGCACCGTGATGGGCCTGTGGCTGCGGGCGATGTTGCTTCGCCAGGCTGAGGTCCGCAAGAAGCTGTCACCCCAGCTGAACGGCGGGAAGATCGGTTTCAACCGGGATGAGGCCGGCGTTGTCCAGGCCGCCTGTGAGCTGGCGGTCCGGCGACTGTGGGGCAGCGACTACGACGTGCGCGACGTCTCTGCAGCCGTGTCATTCATGCGCGAGGCGAACCTGCAGCAAGGGAAAGAACCACATGGCCAGCTGGAGATGGAAGCGGTTATCCGGGCGGCCCTAGGAGAGACCGAGGTTGACCTGAGCGGCATTCCGCGTCCACTGGCGTTTGAGATACAGATAGTTGCGACAGGTTACGCGGCCCGGGTGCTTGCGCTGACTGAGCCGGAGGTGGATCAGCTGCTCATGGAGGCGGAACGGACGGCGTTTAGCCGCGGCTGGAATCCTCCGAGCGCGGCCTGACGGGCAGCGGCTGGCCCCGGGTGTGGTCCGGCCGCAAGCGAGGCTGCCGACTGGAGATCCGCCGGGCTCACGCGGGCTGGTGTGGTCACCTGCACGCGGACGGTTGACCGATCATGCCGCAGCCATGCGCAGGACGCGAACGCTGATCACCGTTTGCCACTCGCGTCCCCGTAATCTCGTTGTCGGTTTCGCCGGTTTCTCAGTCGCCGTGGTTCCACCACAGACCATTGCATTTGTGAATGATCTTGGGCCGTGCCGCGGCCCGGGGGCGGGGGCGGGTTCAGCTGATCTGGGCGGTGAGGCGCTTGAGGCGGGTTTTGGTGACGAGGGCGTCGATGAAGGAGATGACGAGGGCCTGGTCGGCGGGGTCGAGCTCGGCGATGGTGGCGAGGCGGTCGCCGAGGGCGTCTTCGGCGGAGCGGAAGGGGCGGCGGGGGGCGTCGTCGATGAGGAGGTAGTCGGTGGAGACGCCGAAGGTCTCGGCGAGGCGGGTGACGGTGTCGGCGCTGGGGGCGGTGCGGCCGGATTCGTAGCGGCTGACCTGGGCGGGGGCGGCGGCGATGCGGTTGGCGAGGTCGGTCTGGGACCAGCCTCGCTCGGCGCGCAGCGCCTTGACGCGGTCGGCTAGGGCCATGATGACTCCTCCGGGTTCTTCCTGGTGTTGAGCGGCGCTCAGGATTCCGATGAGGCGGGGGTTTACCGGCACTGAGGATTCCGATGGCGGGTTCGTGTGCCGGCGGGCGGGAGGGTTGTCGTTGGCGGCGGCACCTTGCCGATGACGGGGCGGCGGGGTCGGCGGGTTGTCTGAGAGGGAGTGTCAGAAAGATTGTGCGGGGGGTGATCGAAGAGAATCTTTCCGCAGGTCACATGGGGTGACCTGGACCAGGGGGAGGCCGAAATGACAACTGTAGAGAGTCCGGCGGGGGAAGTCGAGGACCCGGCGGGGGGATTTCCGGCGGGCCCGGATCGCGGGGAGGTGGTGCTGCCGGAGGAGGTGCTGGCGGATCTGGCGGGGCAGCTGGCGGAGCGGGCGCGGGCCGGGGAGCCGGTGGCGCTGACCGGGCCGGGCGGGCTGCTGACCGGGCTGATCGGCCAGGTGCTGCAGGCGGGGCTGGCCGCGGAGCTCGGCGGGCACCTGGACGGTGGTGAGGGCGGGGCGGGGAACCGGCGCAACGGGTCCAGCCCGAAGATCCTCAATACCGAGGTCGGGCCGGTGCGGGTGGCGGTGCCGCGGGACCGGGCGGGGAGCTTTGACCCGGTGCTGGTGCCTAAGCAGGCCCGCCGCTCCGATGGCCTGGATGCGGTGATCATCAGCCTGTATGCG
>DPMS01000474.1 GCA_003541285.1 Actinomycetota bacterium | reverse complement strand
CCGCGGTCACCGGTGACCTGTCCGCCGTGGCGCGGATGCGGACAGCTTTCGATCGGCGGCGGCTGGCGATGACCACGATGCTGAACGATATCTCCGGTGTGATCTGCCCCCTCCCCGAGGGCGCCTTCTACTGCTATCCATCCGTGAAGGGTGTGCTGGGCAAGGAACTCGCGGGTACCAGGCCGACCAGCACGGCCGAACTCGCCGAAGTCATCCTCGACCACGCGGACGTGGCGGTGGTTCCCGGTGAGGCCTTCGGGACTCCGGGGTATTTCCGGCTGTCGTGCGCGCTGGGCGATGCCGATCTGGAGGAGGGGATCACCCGGCTCGGTAAGCTGCTCGCGCAGGCGAAGTAGGCCGGCTGGGCCGGCAGATGGCACGGCCACTCGCCGCGCTTCCCAAAGCGCACCTCCACCTGCACTTCACCGGCTCGATGCGGCATCCGACGCTGGTCGAACTGGCCCGGATGCGCGGGATCCACCTGCCGGAGGCACTCGCCGCCGCCTGGCCGCCGCGACTGCGCGGCACGGACGAGCGGGGCTGGTTCCGGTTCCAGCGGCTGTATGACATCGCCCGCTCGGTGCTCACCGACGAGCCTGCCATGTTCCGGCTGCTCCGGGAAACCGCCGAGGATGAGCGGGCGGACGGTTCGGGCTGGCTGGAGATCCAGGTGGACCCCTCCGGGTATGCCGCCTGGTTCGGCGGCCTGACCCCGACCGTGGAACTGGTGCTGGCCGCCGCCGAGGCAGCGGCAGCGGCGACCGGGGTCGGGATCGGTGTCCTCATCGCGGCCAACCGCACCAAGCATCCACTGGAGGCCCGCACCCTGGCCCGGCTGGCCGCCCAGTACGCCGGGCGCGGGGTGATCGGGTTCGGGCTGAGCAACGACGAGCGGCGCGGCGCGGCGCATGAGTTCGCGGCCGCGTTCCGGATCGCCGCCCGCGCCGGGCTGCTGCTCGCGCCGCACGGCGGGGAACTCGCGGGTCCCGCCAGCGTCCGGTCCTGCCTGGACGACCTGCACGCACACCGGATCGGTCACGGCGTCGCCGCCGCGACCGACCGCGAACTCACCAAACACCTCGCGGGCAGCGGCATCACACTGGAGGTGTGCCCCACCTCCAACGTGGCGCTGGGAGTCGCTGCCAGCCCGCTGGATGTGCCGTTGCGCAGGCTGCTCGACGACGGCGTGCCGGTGGCGCTGGGCGCGGACGACCCGCTGCTGTTCGGATCCAGGCTGACCGCACAGTATGAGATCGCCAGGCATGTGCATGGGCTGCCCGACAACGCGATCGCCGAACTGGCCAAGATGTCGGTCCGCAGCTCGGCCGCGCCCGCGCGGACGGCGGCCCGCCTGCTGGCGGGCATCGATGCCTGGCTCGCCGCCCCGGCGGGGTGAGCGGCGCCCAGGCGAGCACCGGTCAGATGGCAGGCCGTGTTCGATAGGGCTGTGGTCACGACCCATACCGACCACGTCCTGCCCTGCCGCCGGGTTCGCGCAACGGGAAGTGGTCAGTTAGGGCTGCGATGGCGACCCGAATCGCACACGTCCGGGTCGGCACCCGCGCGGCGCGGCGGGACTTGGTCGATATGGGCTGTGATCACAGCACTAACTGACCACGTCTTACTCGGTCTGTGCCGCGACATGGTCGATATGGGCTGTGCCCAACCCGGATTGACCACGTCCCGCTGCGCCGGGTGGCAGTGCCCACGCGGCATGCCAGGCAGCCAGGCAAGGCATGTGGACACTGCACCAGCCGCCCATTCCCGCCATCCCAGCCAGCTCTTCCGGGCCGGCTTTACCGGCTGGCCTTCCCTGGACCTGCTTCCCCGGCCTGCCGGTCAGGTCTGCTTCTTGCCTTTCTTCGGCGGAAGCTGCTCGGCGTATGCGAGTGAGCGGCGTACCCAGTCATCGACCTCGTCGTCGCCGGCAAGGGCGGGTGGGACGACCACATACTCCTTCATCGGCCGGCCAGGCATGGGCTCGAACAGGGCCGCGTCATACCGGCTCAGGAATTCGGCCCGGTCCACTCCGGCCAGGCGC
The DNA here is from genome assembly GCA_003541285.1 of Actinomycetota bacterium. Lineage (GTDB taxonomy): Bacteria > Actinomycetota > Actinomycetes > Streptosporangiales > Streptosporangiaceae > UBA9676. The sequence goes on along the minus strand of DPMS01000474.1, from coordinate 1,311 downwards.
AGGATGAGCGAGTCCTCGTGCAGGCCCATGAACATGTTGCCGTTCAGCACGCAGGTGGGATAACCGAACATCTGCTTGCGGTCGGCGTGGCCGGCCAGGCTGGCCAGCTCGTCGAAGCGGGACACAAGTTCGGGCGGTGACTTACGGAACGTCGGCACGTCAGGTCTCCCTCAATCGCAGGAACGCCCCAGCCTGGTGTTCCTTCCCAGATCGCGGCGGAATTCCTGGTGACGGACGGGCGAACCCGGGGCCGGTGGCTCAGCGCGGGGCCGCCGGCCGCCGGTACCTCACTTCGGGCACGGGCGCACCCAGCTCCAGCAGGTTGCGGCTGCCGTCGGGGTGGAACCCCAGGGTCTCGTAGAACCGGCGTGCTGCGCTGTTGGCTTCCAGCACCCACAGCGTGACGTCGTCCCGGCCAGCCTGCGCGAGCACGCCGGTGGCGTGGGTGAGCAGCAGCCTGCCGACGCCGCACCGCCACCAGTCCGGCAGGACGTAACAGGCATAGATCTCGCCCTGGTGTGTGCCGGGACGATCGTCGTCACGGCAGGGTCCCGCACTCACCCACCCGACAACGGACCCGGCCACGACAGCCACGCTCTCCAGAACCCCATCCGGCCGCTCCGCGGTGCGCCTGCGCCTTCGATCAACGTCGACCGGCATGCTGTCCAGGAACGCATCGGGGATCATCCCGCGGTACGCGGACTTCCACCCCGCGACACGCAGGCTCTCGACCGCTTCCGCGTCCAGCACCGTGCACGCGCGGACGGCTACCTGTGCCATCCCGCCAGAATCCACCGTCNNGGTCAGGCGAACGATGAACGCCAGGAGGGCAGCAGCTCATCGATGAGCGCCTCGGTCTCGGGCGCCATCTGCGGAGGTGCCTCATCCAGCGCGGCCCGCGCGCAGACCTCATCGACGGCCTCCCGCAGCAGGTCCTCCTCGCCGGTTGCGTATGCGGCGGTCAGCAGATCCCGCCAGAGCAATTCGTCGCCATAGGCCAGCCGCAGCCCCATGTGCGCCGCTTCTATCGCACCGTGTGGATCGCCGTCGGCGAGCCGCAGCAGGCCCAGCCGGTGAGCGGCATCAGCGACCCAGGCTTCGACCTCGTACTCGAGCCCGTCGCTGGCCAGCCAGGCATAGCGTCCCGGCTCCCGGCCGGCCAGGAACGGGCCGCTGACCAGGTTCAGCGCCTGCGCAAGGAAAGCTTCTTCAGCCTGCCCGCCAGCCAGCACAGACCGGGCCGGCCCGGGGCCGTCCTCGGCTGCCTGCACCGCCCGTGCGATCAGAGCGCAGAAGACCTGCCAGTCGACC
>DPMS01000475.1 GCA_003541285.1 Actinomycetota bacterium | reverse complement strand
CCGGTAGGTGAACGGCTCGGCCTGCGCGTGGCCCTCGTCCATCGCCCACCGGTAGAACAGCGACAGGATGCTCATGTGCCGGCCCCACGTCGTGGCCGCGAACCGCTGCCTGGCCGGGCCGGCCGCCCGGTGCCCGGCATACCGGCTCAGCCCCGCCTTCAGCCGCTCGCGCGAGTCGAACACCCCGACGCCGTGCAGGCCCAGGAACTCAATCCACTCTTTGACCGCCCGCGCGTACGCCTCCCACGTGGCCGGCGACGGAGCACCGCTGGCGGGCAGCTCCCGCAGCCACTGGCTGACCGCCACCGACGGGCGAGGAGCACCGGGCCCGTCCTCGAACAGAAGGTCGTCATCGACCAGGACCGGCATCCGCTCGGGGATCAGCGGCCGGTTCGCGATGTCCCAGGACTCCCAGCCCCGGGACGAAAAGAAGCTCATGATCACGAACCGGAACGACAGAAACACGACACGGCCCGCCGCAGCCGGAAATCACAGCTCCCGCAGGACCCTGGAGCTAATCACGACACGGTCATTAAGCAGAGAGAATGTGCCGGAAACCGTGCGGGTGAACACGCTTCTCGATGCCCACGGCAGCCGCCAGGCGGCCCAGCAGTGCGCGAACGTACTTGTCGGAGACCTTGCTGGGCTCGAATACTCGATCGCGGTGATGACCTGCTTCTTCTTGTAGAGAGCGGGCTTCAGGCCGCGATGTGGTATTTGTGTGTGAGCCCGCCGGGGACTTGTTTTCGGCGGATCCGGTGCTCGGTGAGGTTGATCGCCGGTGGCTGGGTGTGAGCCTGAGCCGGCGGCAGCTGGCCCAGGGCGCGGTGCGGCCGGGCCGTGTTGCGGTGCCGCAGGTATCCGGTCAGCACCTGGCGCAGGTGGTGCTCATTTGACGATCAGCAGCCGGTCGGGCAGCTCCCGGCGCAGGGTACCTATCATCTGTTCACAGATAGCGTTTGCTCTGGGGCGCCTGCGGCGGGCTGGCGAGAATCCTGGTGCCTTCCGCGGTGAACACGGCATCGGAGGAATCAGTGAACTGGCCTGCGCGATCCCTGATCAGGAACTTGATGCGTTCCGCGCGTGAGCCGAGGTCCATGAGGAAGTTGCGGGCCGCCTGTGCCGTCCACGCGGCATCAGGGCGCGCGGTGATGCCGGCCAGGTGAGCGCGGCAGGTGCCGTGCTCGATGACGATCAGCGCGTAGATGCGCCGCAACAGCACCGTGTCCAATGCGCGAAATCGGCCGCGAGGATGCCGCGGGCCTGCGCGGCAGGAACTGCTTCCAGGCCGGGCCGGTGCGGCGGGGCGCGGGATCGATCCCGGCGTCATGCAGGATCTGCCACACCGTGCAGGCAGCGATCCGGTGGCCGGGCTTGATGAGCTCGCCTTGCACCCGCCGGTGGCCCCACGTCGGGTTCTCCGCCGCCATGCCGATCACGAGCTTGCGGATCGCTGCCGCGGTGGATGGCCGTCCGGGATCCCTCCGGTTCGTGTAGTCCCAGTGGCGTGCAACCAGCCGCCGGTGCCAGGCGAGCAGCGTCGCCTAGGTCACGGCGAACACCTCGCCCCAGCGGTTCCGGGGGATCAGCCGGGACAGCGCCGCGAGCCACAGCCGGTCAGCCGGCTGGTAGCGGACCCGGCCGCAGCCAGCGATTATCCGTAGCACGGTTCCCTGTGGCAGTGCTGGCAGCGCCACCGGACGCAGATGCTGTCGTCAGGAGAACGGCCATCCTTGCGACTCGCAGGCCTGCTGGACCTTGCGGCGACCGAACGCGCCCGCATACACCTCCTTGCCCGTCGCATTGTCGCGCAACTTAAGCACGTAGCCCGTGTGGTCCGAGCCAATGGGGCCATTGGCAGCCACGCGGAAGCTGAGCGTGCTGTCGGCAGTGCGCTGGATGACTTGCTGGGAGGCTCGGCCCTTGCCCCGTCGCCGCCGCGTGAAGGTGATGTCGTCCGCGGTGACGACCAAGGTCGATCCAATGATGCGCAGGAAGTACATGGCCAGGACGATGTCCAAGGCCGCCGCTGCGGCGCAGACGCCGAGGACGGTTGCGCTGGGCCGGTGCACGAATAGCTGTCTGATGACGACGGCGAGCAGGGCGACCGCGATGAGAATCGGGAGCTGGAGCACGTTGACTGCCGACTGCTGCAGCTCGACCCGCCCTCGCGACGAGGACGTCACGGGGAACCCGTCGCCTTTCCCCGGCGCTGACCGCCGCGTGACGCGGGCAGCGAGACCATGCTCAGCCCGCGCATCGCCAGCGACCCTCTCCGGGTGGCGCAACTCGGGAAGGATGAGGCCGGAGACGAAGACCGTACCCGGGGGTTGACATCGGTCATAAGCGAAGTGTAGGTCTGCGTGTCATTACGTCCAACAACCGTTAGGGCTGAGGCGTGGCGAAACGTGGTTGGCTTTTATCGGACGTGCGCCTAACGAGTCCAATAGAGTCCTCTTGCGTGAGCCTTGCCGGGATCAGCGGGCCGTCCGTGCCCGCTCGCCCGCAAGTCTCGCCATACGCCCGGACCACGGTCAGCGCGTAGTCGTAGCTCACGCAGTCGGCGATGGCAGCCACGGCCGATTGCCGCAGCGGTGATCGACCAGGCAGCCCGGGCCTTAAACGCTGCTAGGCGTTGGCGTTCTCGCCTACATCTGTCTCGTGATGACCGAGTTTGCCTGCGCTGCCCGCGTGTTTGACCAGCCTGCCCCAGCGTTCGTGGCGGCCGGAGATCCACCGGTCCGCCCCGGCCCTCATGACCAGCCCCCAACTGCGAACTCACCAGCCAGCAGCCATTGGCTTTTAGTGCATTCGCCCCTTGGACACGCAAAGCGGGGAAATCTCCCTAAACCAGACATCGCTTGAACACGCTGGCGGGCCAGGAGAAGGCGACGTGATCGCGCACTTCGCCTCCGGCGAGGCAATCGTTCGCTACGAGCCAGCGCCACCGATGACCGGGCCACCGGGGAGATCGAAGCGCTCTCGATGTGGGCCGGACAAAGCGTCGCACTCGCGAGACAGCCACAGTCAGCGGCAGACATCGTGACCGAGCTCACCTCCCACCTGTGACCCGGGCACATGAGACCGGAAAAGCCGTGAACAAAAGGACGCAGAAGGTAGCAATCGTCACGGGCGGCTCGCAGGGAATCGGCGCCGGCCTCGTCGACGGGCACCGGCAGCGAGGCTGGGCGGTCGTGGCTAACTCTCTCGATATCAAGCCGTCGAAGGACCCGGACGTCCGAAGAGGAGTCCGGGTGATGAGCGGATACACCAAGTGGGGCCGCGCCGCCTACGTTGAACGGGTCGGCGGCCAGGAAGAGGCCGAGCGGCGCCGCAAGGAACTCATGGCCCGCCAGACGGGATACCGGCTGGCGGAGGAACGCAAGCGCCACGGGCTCACCCAGGCCCAGCTCGCCGAGACCATGGGCGTCACCCCCGGCCGGGTCTCCCAGGTCGAACGCGGCGAACTCGCCACCATCGAAGCCGTCGCCCGCTATGTCGAAGCGCTCGGCGGCCGGCTCGACCTGATCGCCAGCTTCGGCGACCACACCCTCACGGTCACCACGACCGAGGCGGCCTGAGAAGGTGCGCCTTGACGGCTCAGGTCGGGGGGATGAGATCATTCGAGCCGTTCATGGGTCATTTCCGCTGGCTGCGCTGCGGAAGCGCCGCCATGAGCCCGCTGCGCTGGTTCCAGTAGCCTGCCCATGCGACTGAATCACGCGACGCCTTGACACCTGCTGCTCGCTCTCTCCTGGGGGCCGCTGTTGCAGCGGTGGAACAGCATCGGGGTAACCGTGATGGGCGCCTACGTACCGATGCTCCCGCCTTCGAGGCCGTGCTGGCGGAGCTGCCCTCTGCCGCCGAGGCCGACGCCGCCGCACCTCAGGCTGCGGAGCGAATTCCTACCTGTTGAGAGGCCGGTCGGCCGCGACAACAGCGCCCTGCGCGCCGAAACTGGAAGACGACCTCAGCGGCCGGGACGTCGACGACAAGACCGATGCCGCCGTGCACGCCAGCTACCTGGATGCCGCTCGCGTCCTGGAAGAGCAGATCCGGGTCCGCGACGAGGCCCGCGCCACCCACGAACGCAGGCTGCTGGTGACCATCCAGGCCTACCGCAACATCAGCGACCGCACGCACCGGGAGATCGACGACACCATCGAGTCACTGCCGGCGCTGGAGCACATCCACCAGCAACTAGTCACCGGCGGCCTGCCCCGCGCCCGTGCCGGACCGCTGGCGGCGTCGGCGGGGAGGTCTGCCGCGGCCGGCGCGGTCACCACTTCCATTAGGAACCACCCGGGCCGCCCGACCGCATCACCCGGTCCGGATGAACGCATGTGACCCGGACCCGGCCCGCCCTGCGCGAGCCAGAGCGGCGTCCGCGAACGGGCGTTCGGCTCCCTGAAATACGAGCACCTCTACCGTCACGCCGGCCAGATCGCCGCCCTGGCCGACCTGTGCCACCAAGCCGGGCACTACCGGATGATCTTCAACGGGACCCGGCCGCACGAGGCCCTGGGCATGCGCCCGCTGATCGAGATCATCCGGTGCGCGTCACCGCACCGATCCACAAGAATCGAATTCACGATCTTGTGCCAGAGGCTTGACCACAGACAGTCCTCATCGCAGCCCTTGGCTGGCTCTCAGCATGATCGACAGGACGGCCCTAAGACCCCATGAGGTGTTAATCTCCCGGTAAAGAACGACCATATTTCTTGAGTGGGGCCGGAGGTGGCGTATGCGCAAGCATGCTTTCGTGGCGGGGGGCGCGGCGGCCGGCGCCGGGCTGGCGATCGCCTTGATGGGGATCAGTCCGGCGGTGGCAGGACCGGTCGGGGTCCATGGCCTCACGACCCACATCGTCACCGTCGCTGCGATGGCGCCTGCCGATGACACTGGCGAGGCCGGCGCGACGTGCGCCGCCGGCGAGTTGCTCGTCGGCGGGGGCTATGTGGTCAACAGCACCTCTACCGGCTGGCGGATCTATGTCGACGCGCCGCTGAACGGCACGACGTGGCTGGTCGAGCCGGTGAACTTCAGCGCCCAGCCGCTGAGCTTCTCGGCTTATGCGATCTGCGCGACGGGGGGGAAGAAGGCCGCCAGCCAGTACACCACGCAGGTGGTGTACACGGCTGTGAACGCGCCGGCCCATGAGACCGCGGAGGCCGGCGCCGCATGCCCGGCCGGTGAGTTGCGTACCGGCGGCGGCTATGACGTGTACAACGTCAGCGCCAACTGGAGCGTCTTCAGCAACTCGCCGCTCAGCAGCGGCACCTGGAACGTCGAGATCGACAACGAAGTCCCGCTCACGACCACGTTCCACTCGTATGCGATCTGCCTGGCGAAGAAGAACTCCAAGCCGGTCAGGGGACTGACGGTCAGCACCGTCCACACGGCGGCCACCGTCCCGCCGTACTCGGTCCAGACCGCTGATGTGTCATGCGGACCTCAAGAGGTGATGACCGGTGGCGGCCATGTGATCGCGAGCATCGGCCCGTACTGGAGCATCCAGGCAAGCGCGCCGGTCTCGGCGAATGCCTGGCAGGTCAAGGCCGCCGACCTCGACAATTTCTCGCGCGACTTCGATTCATACGCGCTGTGCCTGGGCAAGGCGTGATACGCCGCCAGCCAACGCTGGCTGAGCATGCGGTCAGGGCAAGAACGGCTGGCGGCGGGCACATCCTGGCAAGACTGGGATCTGGTCTCCTGCTCGCCGGCCGGAACACGGCTCGACCCCCGCGACGGCTCGGAGGACTGGGCGAAGCTGACGACCCCGCCGCCGTCGGCGAGCCGGGTGACGGTCAGGCCCGCGGTGGCGTCCCAGGCACGCCGTGCCACCCAGGCCCGCAGCGCGCGGTCGGCCTGGACCTCCCGCAACCGCTGCGCGTGGGTGGCGACCACCACCCCGGCGTGCAGGATCTCCACCAGCCCGCCCGCCACCACCAACCGCAGCACTCATAACGGGCGGACCACCAACCGGGGTCCGGTTAGGTCAGCCGGTAACACGACGTGCTCTGCGGCAGGCGGGCCATCCATGGGTCCGACGCTGAATTCGGCGCGCTTGTGCAGGTGGTGAAGACCAATCTCTCACCAGTACCTGCGGCCGCTGGAACGTAAGCTCTCCACCCCCTCCTTGCCATCACAGAAAGTGATTGGATTAGCTGGTCGTTTGCCGCCAGTCTGCTCCCTGCCGAGTCAGCGCTGAGGCCAGCACGACCACTCCTGATCCAGGTGCGATCTGGACCGATGGCGGCCTCCTGGCGATCGGCACCTTGGGCAAGCAGGCCAGGCCGCTCGGTGCGCCGAGGCCGCCGCTCATGGCACCGCTACTTTGAGCAGAACAAGCCCCTCTTGAGCCCGCATTCCGTGAACGTATCGAGCCGCGATGCCCAGTTCAGTCGTGCTGAGGAGCGCACGCCTTGACGGCGTGGGCTCCTCAGTTCAGACCCGTGCGTTACGCCTCTGACCAGGCACAACCACCGCAGCTGGTGTCGGCAGCGGCACGGTCCGCGGCTGTGGGAATGAGCCATCAAATGAGCCCACGGGAACACAATGAGCCCACTCGTCGGCGGTCACCCACCGGTGTTCTTGCAGATCAGCGTGGCGGAGGATGCGAGATTCGAACTCGCGAGGGGTTGCCCCCAACACGCTTTCCAAGCGTGCGCCCTAGGCCACTAGGCGAATCCTCCGCCGGAAAGCTTACCGGTCCGCGAGTCCACCGGGGATCAGGCGCGTGGGCTGCGGCCCGCGGCTAGACTGGCGGCAGACCCCTCGCACGGCGTTATCTCGCCAACTCCCCCAGGGCCGGAAGGCAGCAAGGGTACGCGGGCTCTGGCGGGTGTGCGGGGGGTCCCTTCCCGTCCCGGCGAGGATGCAGGTCATGGCAGGCGACGCACCCCGGAAGAAAGCCGCACCCCGCAAGAAGCCGGCGGCCCCCGGCGCTCCTGGCAACCCTGCCCCACTGGCCCTGTATCGCAAGTACCGCCCGGCCAGCTTCGCCGAGGTCAAAGGCCAGGAACACGTAACGGAGCCGCTGCAGCAGGCCCTTCGCAACGGGCGGGTCAATCACGCGTATCTCTTCAGCGGCCCCAGGGGCTGCGGGAAGACCTCCAGCGCCAGGATCCTTGCCAGGTCGCTCAACTGTGAGCAGGGACCCACCCCGGACCCGTGCGGGGTGTGTGCGTCCTGCGTGGCCCTGGCTCCCTCCGGCCCCGGCAGCATCGACGTGATCGAGATCGACGCGGCCTCGCATGGCGGGGTCGACGACGCCCGGGATCTACGGGAACGGGCGTTTTATGCGCCCGTGTCCGGCCGTTTCAAGATCTACATCATCGATGAAGCCCACATGGTCACCAGTGGCGGCTTCAACGCCCTGCTCAAACTGGTGGAAGAACCGCCGCCGCACCTGAAGTTCGTGTTCGCCACCACCGAGCCGGAGAAGGTCATCCCGACGATCCGCTCGCGCACCCACCACTACCCGTTCCGGCTCGTACCGCCGGCCGTGCTGCGGGAACTGCTGGAGCAGATCCTGGGCACCGAGGGAGTCAGCTACGAGCCGGCGGTGCTGCCGCTGGTGGTCAAGGCAGGGGCGGGATCGGTGCGGGACTCGCTGTCGGTCCTCGACCAGTTGCTCGCCGGAGCCGGGCCGGAAGGTCTCACTTACGACCGGACGGTGACCCTGCTCGGGTACAGCGACGACAGTCTGCTTGATGAGATGGTGGACGCGCTTGCCAGCGGGGACGGCGCGGCCGTATTCGGCACGGTGGACCGGGCGGTGGAAGGTGGGCACGACCCGCGCCGGTTCGCCGCCGACCTGCTCGACCGGCTCCGGGACCTGATCATCCTGGCGGCCGTCCCCGGCGCCGGGCACAGCGGCCTGCTAGACGCGCCCGCCGACCGGCTGGAGCGGATGGCCGAGCAGGCAGGTCGGTTCGGCCAGGCGGAGCTGACGCGCGCGGCCGAGATCGTCAGCGAAGGCCTCATCCAGATGCGTGGGACGACTTCGCCGCGGCTGCTGCTGGAACTGATGTGTGCGCAGGTTCTCCTGCCCGCTGCCAGCACCGGCGAAAAGGCGCTGCTGGCACGGCTGGAACGGCTGGAGCATCAGCTGGCCGGGGGCTTGCGGGGACAGGTGGAGCCCGCGAGCCTTCCCACCCGGTCCCCCGATGTGCCCGGCGGGACTGCCCGGCAGGAGGGTCCCGGCAGCCCGGCGCGCAGTGCACCTCCTGGGCGCGCTGTGCCCCGTGCCGACGAGGCGCCCCGGGGGGAAGCGGAGATTCAGCTCCGGGAAGGACCCCCGGCACGAGCGGGTCAGCAGGCGGACTCGGATGCCAGGCACGAACCCGCGACCGCGCCAGCCGCTCACGCGGACCCTGGCCAGCAGCGCGGCGCAGCCCCGCTGGACGCCGACACGCTCCGCGAGCGCTGGCCGGACATCCTGGACACTGTGCGCAGCGAGCGCAAGGTGGCCTGGATGCTGCTGAACTCGGCAAGCGTCCAGGAACTGCGGAACGGCCTGCTGACGATCGCGTTCCCGAGTGAGGGCAATGCCAGGGGCTTCGCCGCCAGCGGGCATGATCAGGTCCTGATCGGCGCGCTCGCGGCCATGCTCGGGCTGAACGTGCGGGTGAGAGCGGTGGCCGGTGGCCCGGCAGCCGCTGGCTCCCGCCCGGTCTCGTCCGGCGGCCATGGCCCGGCCGGCGGTGACCTGCAACACCCACCGGCCGATGCTCCCCCGGTGCAGGCCGGGCCGGCGCCGGGCCGGGAAGGTGCCGGGCCGTCCAGCGCTGGCCGGCAAGGCCCGGATCCGGTGCCTTCCGGTCCGTCCGCCCCGGGTACGTCCGCCCCGGGTACGTCCACCCCGG
>DPMS01000398.1 GCA_003541285.1 Actinomycetota bacterium | reverse complement strand
CGCGTCGGCGGGCAGGAGCAGGCAGACCGAGTCGGCGGTGTGACCGGGGGTCGCCACCACCCGCACCTCACAGCCGCCCGCGGTCACTGTGTCCCCAGGCGCCAGCCCCTCGCTGCCCAGCCGGTGGGCGGGGTCGGCGGCAAGCACGGGCGCACCGGTCATGGCCGCGAACGCGGCCGCGCCCGCGGCGTGGTCCGGATGGCCGTGGGTGAGCAGGATCTTCGCTACCCGCTGCCCGGCAGCCGCGACTTCGTCCCGCACCCGGCGCAGGTGCGCCTCATCGTCTGGCCCCGGGTCCACCACCAGTGCCGACGAGGAACCTGGCTCCGCGATCAGCCAGGTATTGGTGCCGTCCAGCGTCATCGGCGAGGGGTTGGGGGCAAGCACACAGCGCGCCCGCTGCGTGCCCTGGCCGTCGACGGGGCGCTGCCCCGCGTCCTGCTGCGGGTACTCAGTCACAGCGGGTAGTCCAGGCCGGGTGGGACGCTCAGCCAGACCGCACCGTCAGCTACGTAGACCTCCGGGATGAGCGCGGTCAGGCGGCGCCGGGCCGTGAGGGCGGCGGGCAGGTTCCCGCAGGCGGCGAGTTCGCCGAGGGTGACGGCCGTCGGTGGCAGCACGACGATCTCCCGCCGGCGGGCCGCTGCGAGCGCCTCGTCCGGCCCCACCCAGCCCGCCCGGTCGGCCTCCCCGCTGACATCCCTGGCAAGCTGCCCGGCCGGCAACGCGGCGGCGAAGAACCTCGTGTCGTAACGGCGTTCCTCGGTAACCGGGGTTACCCAGCGCGACCAGGCTCGCAGCAGGTCACTGCGCAGGATGAGCCCGCGCCGGCGCAGCAGCCCGGCGAGGGAGACCGAACGCTCCAGCAGCGCCCTGCGGTCCGCTTCCCAGCCGTCGCCACGGGTGTCGGCCACCACCGTGTCGGCGGCAGGCCCGGCCAGCAGCACCCCGGACTCCTCGAAGGTCTCCCTGACCGCCGCGCAGATCAGCGCGCGGGCCAGGTCGGCCGGGGCATCGATCATCCGCCCCCATGCCGCCGCGTCCGGGCCCGCCCACTCGACCTCGATCTCGGCGTCGCGCGGGTCCACCGACCCACCAGGGAACACGAACGCTCCGGGTGCGAACGCCATCGTGGGCCGGCGCCGGAGCATGTAGACCTCCAGGCCGGCGTCATCGCGCACCGGCCGCAGCAGCATGACGGTGGCGGCGTCGCTCGGCGTGACCGCGGGAATCTTGCCCGACAGGACGTCGCGGGCACGTTGCGCCAGCATGCCGGGCAACTGGATGGCGGGGCGGGCGGCAGAACTCATGTGCGTGTGTGACTCAATCCCTGACCTCGGCGATCAGCTCGATCTCGACCGGCGCGTCGAACGGCAGGACCGCCATCCCGACGGCGCTGCGCGCGTGCCGGCCGGCCTCGCCGAACACCTCCAGCAGCAGTCCGCTGGCGCCGTTCACGACCTGTGGCTGGTCGGTGAAGGCGGGATCGCTGGCCACGAAGCCGGTCACCTTCACCACCCGCGTCACCGCCGACAGCCCGCTAGTGACCGACGCCACCGCAGCCAGCGCGTTCAGGGCGCAGGTCCGCGCGAGCGCGGCTGCCTCGGCTGTGCTTACCTGCGCGCCGACCTTGCCCGTCATCAGTAGCTTGCCATCCACCAGCGGCAGCTGCCCAGCCGTGTACACATGCGATCCCGTGCGCACCGCGGGCACGTAGGCCGCCAGCGGGGCGGCCACCGGCGGCAGGGTAAGCCCCAGCGCGGCCAGCCGTGCCTCCGGCGAACCGCTCACTCTTTCGGCCGCTTCATATAGGCGACGAGTTGCTCCTGATTCGGCCCGGGCACCAGCGCCACCAACTCCCAGCCGTCGTCACCCCAGTTGTCGAGGATCTGCTTCGTCGCATGCACCAGCAGCGGCACGGTCGCGTACTCCCACTTCATCATGGCGCCACCCTAGGGCATTACCTGGCTTCTCCCGATACGGGCAGCACGGGGGTACGCCAGAGCCCGCCCAGGGCCCGTGCCGGCCAGCCCCGGCGCCCGCCGCCAGCGTTCCCGATCGCCGGCCAGCGGCTCGTTCTGCGTGCTGGTTTCAGGTTTCTGCCCGCTTACGGGCGGCGCGGGTGGGCCTGTCCGGGGCGGGGGCTGACTGGGCAGGGCCGTCCGTCACCTCCGGAACGGGCGGGATGTCCGGCTCGGCGAGTTCGGGGACGGGAGCAGACGGGATCTCGGGCTTCACGTCGGCGGCCAGCGCCGGGGTGGGGGCGCCCTCGATCAGCGCCTCCGCCGCCGCCACCTCCGCCTCACCTGTGTCCTCGGGGGGCGGCGCGGGCTGGGCCGAGGGGGGCGCCATCCGCTCGAAGAACCGCAGCAGCTCAACCGGGACCGGCATGACCAGGGTGCTGTTGCGCTCCGAGGCGACCTCAACCACGGTCTGCAGCAGCCGCAGCTGCAGGGCGGCCGGATCGCGCGCCATCACGTTCGCCGCCATGGCCAGCCGCTTGGATGCCTGGTACTCACCGTCGGCGGTGATGATCCGCGCACGGCGCTCACGTTCGGCCTCGGCCTGGCGGGACATGGAACGCTTCATGCCCTCGGGCAGGTTCACGTCCTTGATTTCCACCCGCTCGACCCGGATCCCCCACGGGCCCTCGGTCGGCTCGTCGATGATCCGCCGCAGCTCGCGGTTCACGGTGTCGCGCTCAGCCAGGAGCTGGTCCATCTCGGACTGGCCGATGATCGAGCGCAGCGAGGTCTGCGCCTGCTGGGAGACCGCGAACATGTAGTTCTGTACGTTTACCACCGCTTTGATCGGGTCCACCACCCGGAAGTACACCACCGCGTCCACCCGGACGCTGACGTTGTCCCTGGTGATGCCCTCCTGGGCGGGGACGGCCATGGCGACGATCTGCATGTTTACCTTCTGCAGCCGGTCGCCGATGGGCCGGATGATCGTGAGCCCGGGACCGCGGGTAACGGGGAGCACCTTCCCGAACCGGAAGAGCAGGCCCTGCTCGTACTGCTGCACCACCTTCAGTGAACGGGCTGCCACGGCAAGCCCGGCAACCACGATGACAATGAGGATCACCAGGAGGGCTGCGACAACGCCCATAGGGAACACCCCTTTTCCGCCGACGCTCCCGGCCTTTTCGCCCCAGCCTAGTAACAATTCACGTGCGCGCCAGTTGCCCGGTTCACCGGCCCGCGATGTTTCCGGGCCCGGGCACGGCAACCCCCACCCAACCGGACCAGGCTCCGCGCGGGCGGAGATAGCCTCCTTCTCGTGAGGGCTCGGGACACCGACTGGGAGGGCGTGCGTCTGCACGTCATCACGGGCAAGGGGGGCACCGGCAAGACCACGGTGGCCGCCGCGCTCGCGCTCGCCCTCGCGTCGGCGGGGGGCAAGGTGCTCCTCATGGAAGTGGAGGGGCGGCAGGGCATCGCCCAGTTGTTCGACTGCCCGCCGCTGCCGTATGAGGAGCGCAAGGTCGCGGTGGCACCGGGTACGCCCGGCCGGGCCGGGGGCGACGTGTACGCGCTCGCCGCCGATCCTGAGTCTGCGCTCCTGGAATACCTGGAGATGTTCTACAACCTGCGCCACGCCGGGCGCGCCCTGACCCGGCTCGGAGTCGTCGACTTCGCGACCACGATCGCGCCTGGACTGCGGGACGTGCTGCTGACCGGGAAGGCCGCGGAGGCCACCCGGCGCAAGGTGGCCGGGCGGTTCGTGTACGACGCCGTGGTCATGGACGCGCCGCCGACGGGCCGGATCAGCCGCTTCCTCAACGTGGCCACCGAGGTCTCCGGGCTCACCAGGATGGGGCCCATCCGTGGCCATGCCGACACCGTGCAGAGCGTGATCCGGTCGCCGCAGACCGCCGTCCATTTCGTCACCGTGCTGGAGGAGATGCCGGTCCAGGAGACCCTGGATGGCGTCGCCGAACTCCGCGGCCTGGCCAAGGGAGGGCTCCAGCTCGGCGGCATCATGATCAACATGACGCGGCCGGTCGGGCTCAGCGATGACCAGCTGGCCGCCGCGGCAGCCGGGACACTGGACGTGCAGGACATCGCGCTCGGGCTGAAGGCGGCCGGGATCGAGGACAGCCTCGGGCCGGCCGGGAACCTCGGCCTGGCCGGCAGTCTCGCCGCCGAGGTCAGCGAGCACGCCATCGAGGCGCTCGCCCAGCGCGAGCAGCGGCACAAGCTGGACGAGGCCGGCCAGCCGCGCTACGAGCTGCCGATGATCACCGACGGGATGGATCTGGCCGGGCTGTACCTGCTGGCCACCGCCCTGCAAGAGCAGGGGGCCGCCTGATGCAGCCAGATCAGGCTCCGGACGCTCCCGCGGGTGGCCTGCGCGGCGAGGTGGAACTGCGGCCACCCCGGCTGGAGCTGGACCGGCTGCTCGATGACCCGCGCACCCGCATCATCGTCTGCTGCGGCTCCGGCGGGGTGGGCAAGACCACGACCGCGGCCGCGGCCGGGCTCAGGGCGGCCGAGCGGGGCAGGCATGTGGTCGTGCTGACCGTCGACCCGGCGCGGCGGCTGGCCCAGTCGATGGGCCTGTCCTCGCTGGACAACACCCCGCGGCCAGTGCTGCTGGAGACCGGGACGGAGGCCGGGGGCAGCCTGCACGCCATGATGCTCGACATGAAGCGGACCTTCGACGAGATCGTCGAGGCGCACTCAGACCCCGACCGGGCGGCGGCGATCCTCGCCAACCCCTTCTACCAGTCGCTGTCGTCGAGCTTCGCCGGCACGCAGGAGTACATGGCGATGGAGAAGCTCGGGCAACTGCGGCGGGCCGACGAATGGGACCTGATCGTCGTGGACACCCCGCCGAGCCGGTCCGCGCTCGACTTCCTCGACGCCCCGCAGCGGCTCAGCCGGTTCCTCGACGGGCGGCTGATCCGGCTCCTCACCGCCCCCACAGGGGTCTCCGGCCGTGCGTACCTGAGGGTGGTCAACGCCGGGTTCGGCATGTTCACCGGGGTGGTCACCAAGATCATCGGCGCCCAGGTACTGCGTGACGTCCAGACGTTCGTAGCCGCGTTCGACACGATGTTCGGGGGATTCCGTGAGCGCGCCGAGGACACCTACCGGCTGCTCCAGACACCCGGCACCGCGTTCCTGGTGATCGCGAC
>DPMS01000378.1 GCA_003541285.1 Actinomycetota bacterium | reverse complement strand
TTGCCTCCCCGCAGGCATAGATCAAGTGGTCCACGAAGGGTTCGCACGAACGCGACGTCTATCCGTGCCTGGCGGCGGGTAGCCACGCTCGTGGGCACAGCCACTGCGGTCAGCCTGGTTCTCCCGCTCGGCGTCAGCGCCGCAGCCACCAGCCGGCCGATGCCCAGCCTCCAGAGCCTGCTCGCGCGTGCGCGCATACTGTCAGACCAGATCAACACGCTCGACGAGGAGTACAACGGACTCCGGATCCAGCTCACACAGGCCCGCACCGAGGCCAAGGTCGCCCAGCGCACGTACGCAGAGGATCTCGTCCGGCTCGGCGCCGGCCAGGTCAGCGTCGGCCAGCTCGCCGCCCAGAGTTACATGAACGGCGGGCTGGACACCACGCTGGAGATGCTGACCAGCAGCAGCCCGCAGACCGTGATCGACCGTGCTGCGATCATGCAGCAGCTCCAGCGGGAGAACGGTGACAAGATCGGCCAGCTGGCGGCCGCGGTGGCGGCGGCGCAGCGGGCCAGGGAGACCGCGCGGCAGCAGGGCATGCTGGCGGCCCGGCTGGCCGCCCAGATGGCTGTCAAGCAGCAGGCGGCCCAGAAGAAGATCAATCTGCTCAACAGCGCCGTATTCGCCAAGGCCATGGCCGTCTTCAGCCAGACCGGCAAGTACCCCACCATCAATCTCCCGACCGCGAACACGATCGGCGCCCAGGCGCTCCAGTACGCGCTCAGCCGCCGCGGCGACCCGTACGTGTGGGGGGCAGCCGGGCCCAACGCGTTCGACTGCTCCGGCCTGGTGCTGTGGGCCTACGCCCAGGTCGGTATCAGCCTGCCGCACTTCACCGGCGACCAGTGGAACATGGGCGTGCACGTCTCGCGCGCCGACCTCCAGCCTGGTGACCTGGTCTTCTTCTACGCCGACATCGGTCACGTGGGCCTCTACATCGGCAACGGCCTGATGGTGGACGCGCCCGACTTCGGTGAGACCGTCCAGGTGCAGCCAGTCATGTGGGACGTCTACGTGGGCGCGGTGCGGATCGTGGGCTGAGCCCACGACCGTCCGTGCCCCGGCTGAGCCCTTAGTGGCTCGCCGAGCCCTCCGGCCCTCCGGCCCGCCCCGGAGGGCCGGAGGGTTCAACCGTCGACGGGGGACTTCAGTCCGGCCGGACCATCGGGAACAGAATCGTCTCCCTGACCGTCTCGCCGGTCAGCATGATCATGATCCGGTCAATGCCCACACCCATCCCGCCGGTGGGTGGCATCCCGTACTCCAGCGCCCGCAGGAAGTCCTCGTCCAGCTGCATCGCCTCCGGGTCGCCCCCAGCCGCCAGCAGCGACTGCGCCGTGAGCCGCGCCCGCTCCTCAACGGGATCGGTGAGCTCGGAGTATCCAGTCCCGATCTCGGTGCCGAAGGCCACCAGGTCCCAGCGTTCGGCCAGCCGGGGGTCCTTGCGGTGCGCGCGGGTCAGCGGTGAGACCTCGACCGGGAAGTCCCGGTAGAAGGTCGGCATCATTGTCTGCCGCTCCAGCAGCCGTTCGTACATCTCCAGCACGATGTGGCCCCGGTCCCACCCGGGCTCGACCGGCACACCCGCCTGCGAGCACAGCTTGCGCAGGTGCTCCTCGGTGGTGTCGGGCGACACTTCCTCTCCCAGCGCCTCCGACAGCGCGCCGTGCACTGTCTTGGCGGGCCACTCGCCGCCGATGTCGTACTCGCTTCCATCGGCGCGCCGCAGGACCGTGGTACCGAGCGCGGCCATGGCCGCGCGCTGGATCAGTTCCCTGGTCAGGGTGCCTATCGTGTTGTAGTCCCCGTACGTCTCGTACGCCTCGAGCATGGTGAACTCGGGGTTGTGCGTAGCATCCGCGCCCTCGTTGCGGAAATTGCGCCCGATTTCGAAGACCTTCTCGATGCCGCCGACGACCAGCCGCTTGAGGTGGAGTTCCAGCGCGATCCGCAGGTAGATGTCCATGTCGTAGGCGTTGATGTGGGTGGTGAAGGGCCGGGCGTTCGCCCCGCCGTGCACCGGCTGCAGGACCGGCGTCTCTACCTCGAGGAATCCGCGGCTGTGCAGTTCCTCGCGGACCGTCCGGGTGACGGCGCTCTTGATCTCCGCCATCCGCCGGGTGCCCGGATTGACAATCAGATCCACATAACGCTGCCGCACCCGCGACTCGACGTCCGACAGCCCCTTGTGCTTCTCGGGAAGGGGCCGCAGGCACTTGGCTGTGATGGCGAACCTGTCCGCCAGCACCGACAGTTCCCCGCGCCGGGACGAGATCACCTCGCCTTCCACCCCGACGTGATCACCAAGGTCCACGTCGCGTTTCCAGGCGGCCAGCGCGTCCTCACCCACCCGGTCCGCTGAGATCATCACCTGGATATCGCCCGAACCATCGCGGATAGCTGCAAAGCACAGCTTCCCGCCGATTCTGGACAGCATCACCCGTCCGGCAACGCCTACCGTCTCACCGGTGCCGGAATCGGGAGCGAGGTCTGGGTAGCGCTCCCTTACCTCGGCGGCGGTAGCGGTCCGCGGGAAGCCAGCTGGGTAGGGGTCGACACCCGCTGCCAGCAACCGCTCCCGCTTGGCCAGCCGCACCTGCATCTGTTCTGGCAGGCCCGGCGGGCCGGATGACCCGTCACCGGGCTCCGGCGCCGCGCGGTCCTTGACCTGATCTTCTTCCACCCGGAAGAGGCTACCGGTCTCGCCGCGCTACCCGGGAACCGGTTTTGTGCAAGCCGGCAAGCCACTTGGTGCTCAGGATCCAGGTGGTCGTGAACGCCTAAGGATTCAGCTGGAAAGGCGGGTACTGGTCTGTCACGAGCGTGCCCGCGTAGGCGATGACGCGGAGATGCCAGCGGATGACTCCCTCCACGAAGTCGAACGCGCCCCGGGGATAGCGGCCGGTGAACAGGATCGTGAACCAGGTCACGATCACGATCACCACAGCGGCGATTTCGAGGAAGAAGAGCACGATGTAGTGCGGAATGGCCAGCAGCCATTTCACCAGGGGCAGCCACCGGTTCAGGTCACGTGCCGCGTCCGGGTAGATGTAGTCCAGACGCACCGCCTGGTGGTCGTCGGTCGATGGGTAGGTGTCGTCCATCAGGGCTAGATAAGCAGTCACCCGGGTGCCGAATCGCTGCAGCTCAAGGTTCCAGTCGAACCACCAGCGCGGGTACTTCTGCCGGAAGAGGATCATGAGCAACGGGCCGAGCCAGAGCAGGCCGCCGGTACCGGCGATGAATCCCTCGGAGCCGTTGTGATAGCCCCACCGCCAGGTGCCACCGGCGACCGCACCAAGCACGATCGCGATGGGGATGATCGTGAAGATGCGGAACGCCGTGGTCATCCGGTTGAGCTCGCGGTCAGGGTAATCAATGGACAACTGGACCGGGTATTCAGATTGCTGAGGTTGCGGGGTTGCCATATCGCCTCTTTTCTCTCGCGTCCGATGATCTCCAGCGGTGGCCGGTCATGGGCGAAGGCGCGCCGTTACGCAGGGCGCCTTCGCCCATAGCCCGGCCTGTCCTACTGCCAGTGCGGAACGCTGGTTCCGGCCGCGGCCAGGGCCTCAGCGCGAGTGCGGAAATCACGCCAGCGGACGACCTTGCCGTCGCTGAACGTGAACACGAAGTAGGTCTGGCCCACCGTGGTCCGGTCGCCGGGTATCAGGTTGAAGCCTGGCCCGCGCAGTCCCACAATGACGTGCTCTCCGGCGTCGATCGCCTCGACGGCATGCACCGTCAGCGGCGCGGCCAGCAGGCGATTGCCGATCAGTCCCATCGCCTGTTCCCGCCCGTCACAGCGAAGACCGGGTGAGGCCCCCTCCCATACCAGATCGGGTGCGAGGAATTCGGCGATGCGCTGCGGATCCCGGTAGCGGATGGCATCTGCCAGCCCACCCAGAATGACCTCGATATTCCGTCCGGGCATCAGGCCCTCCATTACCGTTGGCTGCCCAGGCGCCTTACCTCATCGGCGATGCAGGGCGATTCCACATAGGTCAAGCTAGCCGATTCCACGATCGTGCGCGCCGCCTGAGATGCGAGCTCCTCCATCCAGCAGCCGACGACGGTGCGGGCGGCAGCCAGGATCCGTTCGGCCTCACTCACGGCGGGCCTCCTCCACGTCCCTGATCTCCTCGTCGAGATACACGGCCTGCACGCCAGGGCCACAGGCGAGCGGGGTCCACGCTAGCCCGGAAAGCCGCCTAGCACCCCGCCATGCCGCGCCCGATTACCCCGGTGCCGTCACGACCCCGCGGTCGCTGACCTGGCTCCGCCTGACCGCCGCCCCGGCCACCCCCGTGCCGTGTACCGGGCACCCCCGGCGTCCCGTACCTGCCGCCCCGGCCACCCCCGGCGTCCCGTACCCGTCCTACGGTCTCAGTTCGCTCAACGATGACTTCGGCAGAGCTATCCAGCCTTCCGTCCTGGCCGCGTCGGCCTGATCAGGATCCGGGCTGGTGGCCAGACCCCGTACCGCGGCCCAGGCGGCGAGTGCGGCGATGACAGCGTCCAGGGCGTCGTCCGAACTCCGGCACAGATCCCCGTATGGACCCAGATCCAGCCACGGCGCTGCCGCGAGCAGTTCGTCAGCCAGTTGCGTGAGGGCAGCCACGTTGGCTGGCCGCTTGTAGCCCCGGTACGGCAGGTCCCAGATCTTGAGCGACGCTGCCGGATAGACCTCAACCACCCGGCCGGCTCCGGAGCGATCGACCGCCAGCCCCCGGTGTGCCAGCCCGGCCAGCAGTCCGGCGCAGCGCATGGCGGCATGCCCGATCCGGTCGGCGGCCACGCTCAGCGGGATCAGGCCAGTCTGCTCCCGTACCACTTCGTCGGTCAGCCGCCAGGCCAGCCGCCGGCGCCCGTCGCGCCTGTCGACATCCGCGGTGATGTCCACCTGGCCGGCCTGGTGGGCGCTGACGAAGGCAACGAACGCATCCGGCCAGCCGAGCGGGCAGTCGATCCCGGCTTTGCCGGCCTGCCCGACCGCCTCCAGGATGTCCTCGTCAGTGGCCCCGCGCATCAGCTTGCGGAGGACGGCTCCGCCGTCGCGCCAGTCGAGCCAGGCCACCGCGGTGCGGTCCGCCTCCGCGGCAAGGTCGACCCCGACTGTCAGCACGACCCAACATTAGGCTGGAAACGAGGTGAACCACTATCTGTGGAGGTGACCGTCATGAGCGGGCGGGTCGTCCATTTCGAGATCCCGGCTGATGACACCGACCGGGCACAGAAATTCTATCGCGAGGCTTTCGGCTGGTCCATCGATGCCGCCCCCGGCATGGACTACGCCCTGCTGGGCACGGTGCCGGTTACCGAGCAGGGAGAACTCGCCGAGCCCGGCGGCATCAACGGCGGCATGATGCGCCGTGAAGGCGTGTGGGCGCACCCCATCATCACGATTGAGGTGGACGACATCGAGGCAGCCCTGAAGCGGGTGGAGGAACTCGGTGGAACCGTCGCCCGCGGCAGCCTGCCGGTCGGCCCGATCGGGTTCGCCGCATACTTCACGGACACCGAGGGCAACCTCATGGGGCTCTTCCAGCCAGTCCGTACTGGGTGACCAGGAGTCCACGACGGCAGCGATCGTGTCGTAGCCGTCCGGGCGCGCCTGACGCGGGCCGCTCAAGGCACCCTGAGACACCCGCCCATCCTGCCCTATTCCCGCCGGGCGGCAGCCGGCGGTCAGACGGCCAGGTTACGCTCGTAGACCAGGCGCAGCCCGATCAGCGTCAGCCATGGCTCATGCGCGTCGATCACGCTGATCTCGTTGAGGACCAGCGGGGCGAGGCCACCGGTGGCGATGACGGTCACTGACGCAGGATCGTCGGGGGCAAGTTCGGCCGTCATCCGCCTCGCGATGCCCTCGACCTGGCCGGCGAAGCCGAAGATGATGCCGGACTGCAGGGCCTCGACTGTGTTCTTGCCGATCACATGGTGCGGGCGGGCGAGTTCAACCTTGAGCAACTGCGCGGCGCGGCGGGACAGGGCGTCAACGGAGATCTCGATGCCGGGGGCGAGCGCGCCACCGACGAACTCGCCCCTGGCGCTGACCGCATCGAAATTGGTCGACGTGCCGAAATCGACCACCACTGCGGGCCCGCCGTAGAGGTGGACCGCCGCGACCGTGTTCATGATGCGGTCACTGCCGACTTCTTTCGGGTTGTCCATCCGCACCGAGACACCGGTCCGCACCCCCGGCTCCACAATCAGGGAGGGAATACTCCCGTAATAGCGCTGGCACATCTCCCGCATCTCATGCAGGACCGAAGGCACCGTCGAGCACAGCGCGATCCCGCTGATGTCGGGGTCCTTCAGCACGGTGCTCTGCGCAAGCAGTCCCTGCAGCACCACAGCGATCTCGTCGGCGGTGCGGACCGGGTCGGTGGCGATCCGCCAGTGCTCGACCACTTCCTCGCCGTCGAACACACACAGCACGGTGTTGGTGTTTCCCACATCAATCGTCAGCAGCATGGCCTTCCCGCACCCTCGTGCCCGACCCGAGGTCAAGGCCGATGTCCAGGGCGGGCGCGGAATGGGTCAGCGCGCCCACCGCGAGGTAGTCCACCCCGGTCAGCGCCACTTCGCGGGCGCGGTCCAGCGTGAGCCCCCCGCTCGCCTCAAGCTTCACCCGGCCCGCCGCGAGCGTGACAGCCTGCCGGGTTTCATCCAGGCCGAAATTGTCGAGCAGGATGAGTTCCGCTCCTGCCCTGATCGCCTCATCCACCTGCTCGACAGTGTCACACTCCACCTCGATGGTCAGCCCGCCGCTGGCAGCCGCCAAGGCCGCGGCGAGCGCCGCCGCCACCGAGCCGGCGGCGGCAACATGATTGTCCTTGATCAGCACCGCGTCGGCCAGGGACATCCGGTGGTTCACTCCGCCACCGCAGCGGACCGCGTACTTCTCCAGCGCCCGCAGCCCGGGCAGGGTCTTGCGCGTGTCCCTGATCCGCGCGCCGGTGCCCGCCACCGCGTCGACCCACCGGCGGGTCAGGCTAGCCACGCCTGACAGGTGGCACAGCAGGTTGAGCGCGGTCCGCTCGGCGGTGAGGATCTGGGCGAGCTCGCCCTCGACGGTCATGAGCGACTCACCCGGCCGCACCCGGCCGCCATCGCTGACGTGAGCGGCCATCCGGGGCTGGGCAGCGGACAGCGTGACCGCCGTGATCATGAACACGGCCTCTGCCACCGCCAGTCCCGCGGCGACACCCTCTTCCCTGGCCACGACCTCGGCCCTGGCCGGGGTGCCGGATGCGATCGTGGCGGCAGTGGTCAGGTCGGTCCCACCCGCCAGATCCTCGGCCAGCGCCGTGTCCACCACTCGCACCACAGCTCCTGGCTCCAGGCCGGCCCGACGCAGCCGCCCAGCAAGATCCGGGCCCAGCACGTGGATATCAGTCATCGGGGTGCTCCGTAGGTGGCGGGAGGTGCGGCGCCGGGGCGGCACCGGGGACGGGGCCGGCGGCAGCCCTGGACGCGGGGGCAACGCCATGGACGGGGCCAGCACCTGGGACGGCGGCTCGCTCGAAACGGACCACGGGGCCCTCCGGCCCGGCCGTCACGACCACATGGCCCAGCCAGCGGTCATTGCTTTCCGGGTAGTCCTCGCGCCAGTGACTGCCCCTGGTCTCCTGCCGGGCGACCGCCGCGGCCACCAGCGCCAATGCGACCGTGTGCAGGTTGGTGGCTTCCCAGGCTTCGGTGCCAGGCTCACGCGTGGCTGCCCTGGACAGCTCCGCCAGGTCTTCGGCGGCTGTCCGCAGGCCCTCGCCGTTGCGCAGCACGCCGGCCCGCTGCGACATGATCTCCTGCACGCGGGGCCGGATGCCGGGATCCAGCAACCCCGCGGCGCGGTTACCGTGCCCCTGGCCCGCCGCCACCGCGCCATCCGACGCCGNNCCGGGCCATCCGACGCCGGGCGACCCACCCGCGGCAGGCGCGCCGCCAGATCCGCGCCGATGCGGGCCGCGAACACCAGCCCTTCCAGCAGCGAGTTGGATGCCAGCCGGTTCGCGCCGTGCACCCCGGTGCAGGCCACTTCCCCGCACGCGTACAGTCCCGGCACGCTCGTCCGGCCCCACAGGTCCGTCCTGACGCCACCGCTCGCATAGTGTGCGGCAGGCACGACCGGGATGAGGTCAGTCAGCGGCTCGATCCCATGCTCCCGGCAACTCGCGGCGATGGTGGGGAACCGGTGCTCCCAGACGTCAGCTCCCAGGTGACGGCCGTCGAGATAGACATGGCCGGTTCCCTCCCGCGCCATCACCCGGGTGATCTCTTTGGCGACCACGTCGCGCGGCGCCAGGTCGGCCAGTGGATGCCGGCCCGCCATGAACCGCTGCCCCTGCCCGTCAACCAGGACCGCGCCTTCCCCCCTGACAGCTTCCGAGATCAGCGGCTGGCGGCCTGCCGCCCCCGCGCCAAGCCAGAGCACGGTGGGATGGAACTGCACGAACTCCAGATCGGCCGCCTCCGCTCCGGCCCGCAGCGCCAGGGCCAGCCCATCGCCGGTGGACACCTCCGGGTTCGTGGTCGCCGCGTAGACCTGGCCAAGCCCGCCGGTGGCGAGCACCACCGCCCGCGCCTGGACCGCACCGACCCCGTCCTGCTGGCCTTCGCCCATCACGTGCAGGGAGAGCCCGGCGGCCCGCCCACTGGGGCTCAGCAGCAGATCCAGCACGAGCGCGTGCTCAATGACCTCACAGTTGCCCGCCGCCTTGAGCGCGGCCAGCAGAGAGCGGGAGATCTCCGCCCCGGTGGCGTCCCCGCCCGCGTGGGCGATCCGCCGCCGCAGATGGCCACCTTCGCGGCCAAGCGCCAGGTCCCCGTCCGGCCCGGTGTCGAACCGGGCTCCCGTCGCTATCAGGCTACGGACGGCAGCCGGGCCTTCGGTCACCAGCGTTCGCACGGCTTCGGCGTCACACAGCCCGGCTCCGGCCGTGAGCGTGTCGCGCAGGTGATCGGCCGGGGAATCGTCCGGGCCGAGCGCAGCCGCGATACCGCCCTGCGCCCACCGGGTGGAACCCGCTTCCATCAGCGACTTGGTGACCAGCACCACCGTGGCCTCCGGCAGGCGGCGGCAGGCGGTCAGCGCCGTGGTGAGCCCGGCCACACCCGAGCCGACCACCACCACGTCCGCTCGCATGATCCACCCTGGTGGCGGGGCCAGGAGGCGGGACGCGATCAGATCGCACCTCCCAGGACCAGCGGCATGTTGTCGATCAGCCGGGTGCTGCCCGTCTTCACGGCCGCCAGCAGCACCGCCCGGCCCGCGTATCCGGTACCCACCTGGGCAAAGGTGCCTGGGTCGACGAGCGCCAGGTAGTCGGTGACCAGCGGCGGCTGCGCGTGTGCCGCCTCATCGAGCAGCGCGCGGGCCGCTTTCAGGACCGCGTCCGGGCCGGTCCCCGCCGCCTCCACGCCCGCCCGCAAAGCCGCTGGCAGGACGAGCGCGGTGGTGCGCTCTTCCGCTGACAAATAGGCGTTCCGGCTGGAGACGGCCAGGCCGCCGGGATCGCGGACGGTCGGCACCCCGGTGATCCCGATGCCGAGGTCGAGATCCTCGGTCATCCGCCGGACCAGCGCCAGTTGCTGGGCGTCCTTCTCGCCGAACACCGCCTCGTCCGGCTTGACCAGGTGGAACAGCTTCTGCACCACGGTGAGCACCCCGGTGAAGAACCCGGGTCGGGACGCGCCCTCCAGCACCTGCCCCATCGGCCCTGGATCGATGGTGATCATCTGTTCTCTCGGGTACATCTGGGCGGGACCGGGCGCGAACACCACGGCCACCCCCTCCTCCGCGCACATCACCAGATCCGCGTCCAGGGTGCGCGGGTAGCGGGCAAGGTCCTCCGTCGGGCCGAACTGGAGCGGGTTGACGAACACAGAAACCACGACGGATCCGTTCGGCTGCGATATTTCCCGTGCGCGGCGCAGCAGCGCACGGTGACCTTCGTGGAGGGCTCCCATCGTGGGGACCAGCACCACCGGGGACCTCAGGCCGCGGCGCGCGGCGGCAAGCCCGAGCCGCGTGCGGGCCAGGACCGGGATCACCGCGGAACCCCGGCCAGCACGTCGAGCAGCCGTTGCGCGGCTGCCGCGGACAGGATGCCGGCCGCCAGGGCACGGTCGGCGGTCAGCCTCGCGAGTGCGACGTAGGCCCGCAGCGCCTCGGGTGACGCCTCCCGCAGCGCCTCGATGTGGCCAGCCACGGTGTCGGCGTCGGCGCGCGCGACCGGCCCGGTGAGCCCGGCGTCACCCAGCCGGAGCGCGTTGTCGAGCGCGGCCGACAGCAGCGGCGTGAGCATCCGGGCCGGATCGCTCACCCCGGCAACGCCCAGCAGTTCCGCCGCCTGGACCACCAGGGTGATGAGGTGGTTGGCGGCGCTCGCGAGCGCGGCGTGGTAGAGCCCGCGGCTGGCTTCGTCGATGAAGACCGGCTCGCCGCCCATCTCGATCACTAGCGCCTCGGCGACCAGCCGGAGCGACTCGGGAGCGGTCACGCCGAAACAGATACCGGTCAGCCGCTCCAGGTCATCGGGCCGGCCGGTGAAGGTCATGACCGGGTGCAGGGCCAGCGGCAGCGCGCCGTGGCGGGCCGCAGGGCCGAGCACCGCGATGCCGTGCCGCCCGCTGGCATGGGCGAGCAGCCGGCCCGTCAGCGGGGTGTCGGTGGCGCTGAGCCCGGTCACCAGCTCAGGCAGTACATCATCGGGGACCGTGAGCAGGGTCAGCTCAGCGTCGGCCAGAACTGACTGCGGCTGCCTGATGGGGACGCCGGGCAGCATCCGCTCCGCCCGCTGCACGGACGCCTCGGACACGGCGGAGACGCCGACGATGTGGTGACCAGCGCGCGCGAGTGCGGCGCCCAGGGTCGCACCCACCCTGCCTGCCCCGATGACACCTACCCGGAGCCGAGCGGGATGCGGTGTGGCCGGCGGGCCCGCCGGGTTGGGCATCGCGTCAGTATCCCTCTCGTTCCAGCAGGCCATCGCGTACCGGACGGCACTGACCAGCATATCCACGCCCGCCACGCACCGCTCCGGCAGCTAGAGTCGGCGGAGTGTGGATGACCTGGCGCGAGGCCATGCAATCCTCGCTATACGGCCCGGCCGGGTTCTACACCGGCGGCGAATCGCCCGCGGAGCATTTCCGCACCTCGGCGCAGGTCTCGCCGCGGTACGCGGGCGCGATGGCGGCGGTGCTGCGCGACGTTGACGCTGCGCTGGGCCACCCGGACCGGCTCGATCTGGTCGACATCGGGGCCGGCCGGGGCGAACTGCTCCGGCAGATGCTCGCCGAGGCCAGCACTGACCCGCCGCTGGCCAGGCGGATCACGGCCAGGGCGGTGGAGGTCACACCCCGGCCGGCCGGGCTCGACCCGCGTATCGGCTGGGATGCCACACCGCCCGCACGGATCACCGGACTGGTGATCGCCAGCGAGTGGCTGGACAATATCCCGCTGGATGTGGCGGAACTGACGGTGCGCGGGCCGCGGCTGGTACTGGTGGAGACCGGGAGCGGGGCGCAGCGATCCGGCCCGCCGCCCGGTGCGGCGGACCTGGCCTGGCTGCACAGGTGGTGGCCGCTGAGTGAGCCAGGTGATCGCGCCGAGATCGGCCTGCCGCGCTGCCGGGCGTGGGCGGGAGTCATCGGCCGGATCGAGCGCGGCCTTGCGGTCGCGGCCGATTACACCCACAGCAGGGCGGCCCGGCCGTACCAGGGCACGCTCACCGGATACCGGGAGGGACGGGTGGTCCGCGCCATCCCCGACGGAACGCGTGACATCACGGCACACGTCGCACTCGACGCCTGCGCGGACGCAGGCGCCGCGGCGGGCGCGCAGCAGACCCTGCTCACCTCCCAGCGCCAGGCGCTGCGAGCACTCGGGGTGGACGGCCGCCGGCCGGCGCTGGCGCGGGCGGGCGGCGATCCGCTGGGTTATGCGCAGGCCCTGTGCCGGGCGTCGGAGGAAGCCGAACTCATCGACACCGCCGGGCTCGGGAGCTTCGGCTGGCTTGTCCAGACGGTGGACGTGACCCTCCCGGTATCGCTGACGGGCCTGCGATAGATCACGGCGTGGCAGCATTGGGGGCCATGGGCGAACGCCACCTGGGGCCGGTCACAGGCGCCTCGCAGCGCAACGCCGTGGCGGTCACCAGCGCCTGGGCGCAGGGTGGGGCAGCGGCGGAAGTGCTCATCAGCCTCGGGCCGGCGCATCCATCCGGGCACGGCATGCTCCGGCTCAACCTCACGCTGGAGGCGGACCGGATCGTCGCCGCCGAACCCGTCATCGGGTATGTGCACCGGGGTGCGGAGAAGCTGTTCGAAGCGCGGGACTTCCGGCAGATCATCGTGCTGGCCAACCGCCACGACTGGCTGGGCTCGTTCGCCAGCGAACTGGGCGTGGTGCTGGCCGCCGAACGGCTCGCCGGGATCGAGGTGCCGCCGCGCGCGGTCTGGGCCCGCACACTGCTCGCCGAACTCAATCGCGTCCTGTCCCACCTGGCGTTCCTGAGCTCCTACCCGCCGGAGATCGCCGACGCCGGGCCCAGGCGGGACGCCGGCGAAGCAGCCAGCGTCGCCTTCGGCGCGCGTGAGCTCATCCAGGTGGTGATGGAGGAGATCTCCGGCGGCCGGATGCACTACATGTTCAACCGGGTAGGGGGCCTGAAGGAGGAACTCCCGGCGGGCTGGCTCGACCGGGTCCACCAGGTCGCCGCTCGGGGGCGGGCGGCGCTGCCAGCCATCGGCGCGGTGGTGCGCGACCACCCGGGATTCCGCGCGCGCACGCAGAACGTGGGAGTGCTCACCGGTGAGCAGGTCCGCCAGTACGGGGTGAGCGGGCCTGCTGCCCGCGCCTCCGGGGTCGATTTCGACCTGCGCCGCGATGAGCCCTATCTCGCCTACGGCGAACTGGCACCGGTACTCCGGGTGGCGACCAGGCAGGACGGCGACTGCCTGGCCAGATTCGAATGCATGCTGGAGCAGGTCGCGGTGTCGCTGGACCTCGCGGACGCGTGCGCCAGCCGGCTGGCCGTGCTGCCGCCGGGCCCGATCAGCGCCCGGCTACCCAAGGTCTTCAAGGTGCCCGAGGGCCACGCCTACGCGTGGACGGAGAACCCGCTCGGGATCAACGGGTACTACCTGGTGTCCCGCGGCGGCAAGACACCCTGGCGGCTCAAGCTCCGGTCCGCGTCATTCGGCAACGTCCAGGTCCTGTCCGAGGTACTGGCCGGAAGCCGGGTCGCCGACCTGCCCGCCATCCTGGGCTCGATGTTCTTCATCGTCGGTGACATGGACCGGTAGGCCTCACCGTGGCGGCGGGCCGTCCTTACGGTCCTGGGTCGGGATCCGGCAGCCAAACTCCAGGTAGAGGGCCGCCAGCACCAGCAGAGCTGCGGAGACGAACGTGCCGATAGCAGCGTATGCGTCCGCCCGGTAGGCGGCTTTGTCGAGCGAACCCGCCACATACAGCAGGAACCCGGCGGCCAGCCCGCCGACGAGTGCCGCCGCCAGCGAGGTGGCCTTGGCGAGAACGGCCATCCTGGCCACGGCAATGGGCGGCACTGGCCTGCCGCGGCCCCGGAGCCGGAGCCGCAGGTTGCGGCCGATCCACGCCTCGGCGATCGCGAGCAGCAGCAAAGCAGGCACGCCCGTCCAGGGCAGTGGCGGCAGCACCGAGTAGGTCTGCCGCAGCAGCAGCCAGGCCAGGACCGCCGCACCCGCCGCGAGCAGGATCAGCGTCGGCCACCGGGTCGGCTTCATCTGCCCATCACCGGGCGTGCGTGCATTCCCATGGCGGTCACGCGGGTGCGTAAAGGACGGCGGCGCCCAGCCGGCACACGCCATCCGGGCCTGCCGCAGCCAGCAGATCTGCGGCCGCTCCCCGGCCCGGGATCGTCGCGTCAGGATCGATCACAAGCCAGGGCGCGAGAACGAAGGCACGCTCATGTGCCCGGGGATGCGGCAGTGTCAGCTCCGGGTCCACGCTCACCTCGTCACCGTAAACGATGAGATCCAGATCGAGGGTGCGCGGCCCCCATACCTCACCCCGGATCCGGCCGAGTGCCGCCTCGACCCCATGGCAGCGGTCAAGGATGGTGCGGGCGGGCAGCGAGGTCTCGGCGATCAGCACGGCATTCAGGTAGTCGGGCTGATCGGGGCCACCCACTGGCACGGTCTCGTAGACGGGCGAGACCGCGACCAGGGTCAGCCCCGGGGCGTCGAACAGCGCGTCCAGGCCCCCCTGCAGGTTTTCAAGCCGGTTCCCCAGGTTGCTGCCCAGCGCGATGACCACGCGACGGCTCCGGCCGGCCCGCTCGCTCCCGCTCATGAGCGCTTCCGCCGCACCACCACGGTCACGTCACTGAACCGGTGGGGCAGGGGCGCATGTGGCTTGTGGACGGTGATTTCCGCCTCCTCGACACCCGGCTCGGACAGGCACACCGCCGCCAGCCGTTCGGCCAGCGTCTCGATGAGCCGCACCGGCGGCCCGCTTGCCAGGCTGACCAGCCGGCCAGCCACGGCACCGTAATCGACAGTAAGCGACAGATCGTCCGCGGCCGCTGCCGCCCTGGTATCCAGCCACAGATCCGCGTCGATGACAAATTCCTGGCCGTCCCGCCGCTCATGCTCCGCAGCACCGTGACGAGCGAAAACACGCAGGCCCTTGAGCGAGATCCGGTCCAGGCTCACCGGGCCTCACCGCCCAGTCCTGCTCGCACGGCCGGCTCCTGCTGGCGGGCCGCCTCCAGCCACGCCTGTGCGACGCGTACCGCGTCGGCGTTGGCGGGCACCTCATGCACCCGGGCGCACCATGCTCCCGCCGCCGCGGCGAGCGCGGTGACGGAGACCGTGGCGTCGTCACAGCCCGCGAACGGGCGCGGGGTGCCGTCAGGGGCGGCGAGCAACCTGCCCAGGAATCTCTTGCGCGAGGCGCCGATCAGCACCGGGAAGGCGGGCCCGCGGCCGCCCAGCCGGGAAACCTCAGCCAGGTGGGTCAGCAGCGCCCAGTTGTGCTCAGGGAGCTTGGCGAACCCGAGGCCGGGATCGAGGATGATCACAGCCGGGTCGACGCCCGCGGTCACGACCGCATCCACCCGGCGGCGCAGCTCCTCACAGACCTCGGCGACGACGTCGTCGTAGACGGCGCGGTCCTGCATCTGATGGCTGTGCCCACGCCAGTGCATGACCACGTACGGAACACCGGCCTGCCCGACCAGCCGGGGCATCTCCGGGTCGGCGAGGCCCCCGCTCACGTCGTTCACCAGCCGGGCGCCGGCCTCCAGCGCGGCCTGCGCCACCTCGGCGCGCATCGTGTCCACGCTGACCGGCACTCCCGCCCGCGCGAGCCCGCTGATCACCGGCCCGACCCGCCGCAGTTCCTCGTCCGCCGGTATCCGCTGCGCGCCGGGCCGGGTGGACTCGCCACCCACGTCCACGATGTCGGCCCCCTGAGCGGCCAGCTCCAGGCCCCGGGCGATGGCGGCATCGGCGCCGAACCAGGCGCCCCCGTCCGAGAAAGAGTCAGGGGTGACGTTGACCACGCCCATCACCAGGCACCTGGCCTCGCTCGGCAGCCCGGGCGGGCTGGGGCGGCGGCGCGCCCCGGGGGCCGGGCCGGCACCCGGCGGCCTCGTCCCTGCGTCACTCCCCATGAGCGTCACCCTATGCGGCAGGAGGGCCATTCCCCCAGTGCCGTCTCAGCGGCATCACCCGCCCCAGCCTGTCAGGCGCTGGCTGGCGGCGGTGCGGGTGACCGGTGTGTGGCACCGCGCAGGCGGTGGGCTATTCCGGCCAGCCCCAGCTTGCGGCCGAGTCGGCGCAGTTCCAGGCGGGGCCACACCAGGAACGCCTCCGCCTCCAGCGCCGCGATACCCACCCGCAGCGCGTCCTTGGTCCCAGGGAACACGAAGAAGCGCGGCACCCAGACCGGGCAGAACTTGGCGTTGAATTTGTACAGGGACTCGATCTGGAACCAGCGCGAGGCGAACACCAGTATGCGCCGCCACAGTCGCAGCACCGGGCCGGCGCCGATCCGCTCACCACGCTCAAGCGCTGCCCGGAAGACGGCGAAGTTGAGCGAGATTCGCTTGACGCCCAGGGTGTGGGCCGCCTTGATGGCCTCGACGATCAGGAAGTCGTTCACGCCCGGTTGCGCGGTCCGGTCCCTGCGCATCAGGTCAAGTGAGAGCCCGTCCGAGCCCCAGGGCACAAAGTGCAGCAGCCCGCGCAGCACCCCGTTCTCGGTGGCCGTCGCGAGCACACACTGCCCGTCCCCGGGACCGCCGACACGGCCGAGCGCCATCGAGAAGCCGCGCTCCGTCGGGCTGCCCCGCCAGGAGTCGGCCCGCCTGATGATGCGGTCGATCTCGTCCCGGCTGATGTCCTCCACCCGCCGCACCTGCGCGGTGTAGCCCTGCCGGCCAACCCGCGCCACCATCTGGCGGACGTTGCGCATCGCCCGGCCCTGGAGGGAGAAGTCGGCGATCTCCACGATGGCTTCATCGCCCAGTTCGAGCGCGGTCAGATCACCCTCGCGGCACCAGATCTCCGCGCCCAGTTCCCCGCATCCCATCACGGCCGGCACCCAGGCATGGCGCGCTGCCTCGTCGAGGAATGCGTCCATCGCTCCTGGCCATGCCTCCGGATCGCCGATCGGGTCACCGCTGGCCAGCATCACCCCGGATACCACCCGGTACCCGATGCAGGCCTTACCGGTGGGCGACCAGATCACGTTCTTGTCGTCGCGGAGCGCGAAGTAGCCGAGCGAATCACGGTCGCCGTGCCTGTCGAGCAGCTCCCTGATCCGGCCGGAATCCCGCTCGCCCGGCGCGGCGGCCCGCCGGGCCGGGCGCAGGAACAGGTACGCGGTCACCAGCAAGGTGAACACGCCGAGGGTGCTGGTCAGCAGGTTGAACAGGTCTGCCCGGCCTTCGGGCACGAACTGGACCGGCCCGGAGACGCCTACCAGGCCGTAGACCACATGCACGGTCCGCTGCCAGAGCGAATAGTCGCGCGCGAGGTGCCGGGCCAGCAGGATGTAGGTCAGCCCGATCGCGACATCCGCGATGACCAGTCCTACGAAGACCCCGGCCGCCCGCCACCGGGTGCGGGGGTCGCCGACCGCGTAGAACTCGTTCCGGAAGAACAGCAGGACCGCCAGGACCGCTGCGGCAGCGGCACCCTGCACCCGGTAGGGCGCGTGCACCGCGTGAATAATGACGCTGAACGCAAGCAGCAGGGTGACCGCCTGCCACGCGCGGCGCTTGCGCCGTCGCAGCCCATGGGAAAGCAGCAGCAGCAGCAGCCCGATGATCACCGTCGCGGTGTTCGTGACGTTCGTCATCGTGCCAGGCACGAAAACTGTGATCCGGTGCAGCCGGTGGTGCAGGTGCAGGCTCGGGATCGCGACCGCGATGATGTCGGCCAGCCCGATCAGCAGGCAGAGCCAGCCGGTGGTGATCGGTACCCATCTGCGCTGATGCCGCCGGTCGGGCGCGCGCTTAGCACGCGCCCTGGTAGTCCCTGCCTCGTCAGCCTCGCTGGGACCGGCGGGAGCTGGGGCGCTGGGCTCGTCTGTATCTGCCATGTGCGTTACGCCCTGCATCACGGGGGATCAGCGTAGTCCCGCTGATCGGCGGTGCGGGCCATCTCCCGCAATAGGGTTACCCATCGTTGCGGCAATTCCCTCTGCGAGCACTGGTTATCCCGCAAGCCACCGGCTGCGCGCCAGCCAGGTCAGCTGCGGCGCAGTAGCAGGCTCATCGCCTCCGCCCGGGTACGGTCACTGTCTCGGATACTTCCCCTGACCGCTGAGGTCACGGTCTTCGCCCCTGGCTTGCGGACGCCACGCATCGACATGCACAGGTGCTCGGCCTCGATCACGACCAGCACGCCGCGTGGCTCAAGCACGGCCATCAGGGCGTCCGCGATCTGGGTTGTCATCCGTTCCTGGACCTGCGGGCGGCGGGCATAGATGTCCACCAGCCTGGCCAGCTTGGACAGGCCCGTGATCTGGCCCTTCTCATTCGGGATGTAGCCCACGTGCGCGAACCCGAAGAAGGGGACCAGGTGGTGCTCACAGGTGCTGTAGACCTCGATGTCGCGGACGAGGATCAGTTCATCGTGGCCGGCCTCGAACACCGTCCCGAGCACGTCCTCGGGGCGCTGGGAGAGCCCGGAGAACTGCTCGGC
>DPMS01000241.1 GCA_003541285.1 Actinomycetota bacterium | reverse complement strand
GGCTGGTGCACGCCCGCGGTGTCCGGCCGGAACTCGCGGACTCCCCCGCCGACGCCTGGAGCTTTTTCGGCCAGCTGTACTTCGATACGATCACCCACGACTCGCAGGCGCTGCGCTACCTGGTGGAGCGGGTGGGCCTGGACCAGGTGGTACTGGGCACCGACCTGCCGTTCGACATGGCGCTGGCCAAGCCGGTCGAGACGCTGACCGGGGCGCTCACCGCCGAGCAGGTGCAGGCGGTAGCGGTCGTCAACCCCAGGCGGCTGTTCGGCCTGGGGTGATCAGGGCTGGCGCAGGCGGGAGCCGGGCCGGCGAGCAGTCTAAACTTGCGTCCACATGCCGAGTCGCGTGTGACCTGCCAGTAGCTGTGTGATTCCTTCGGAGAAGTGGTGCGGCCCAAGACCATCGCCCTTGACGGGCCAGCGGGGAGCGGGAAGAGCACGATCGGCCAGGCGCTGGCGGTGCGGCTGCACTACGCGATGGTGGACACCGGGCTCATCTACCGGCTGGTGGCCAGGGGCGTCCTGGACGACGGTGCCGACCCGGACGACATGGACGCGGTCGTGGGCATCTCGGCCCGGGTGCTCAAGGACGTGGAGGTGATCCGGACCGATACCGGAGGGGTCATCAGGGTGGCCGGCCGGCCACTGTCGGAGATGCGGCTGCACGCGGATGACATCACCCGGACCGTTCCGCGTGTCGCGCGCTTCGAGCGGGTGAGGGAGATCGTCAGGGAGATACAGCGGCGGGTCATCTCGGAGGGCCCGACGATCCTCGCCGGGCGCGACATCGGGACCGTCGTCGCCCCCGAAGCCGAGCTCAAACTGTACCTGGACGTGAGCCTTCAGGAACGTGCGGCCAGGAAGCTGTGGGCTCAGAACGTTGACGAACTGACGACCCAGGCCGAGGTGGAGCGGCAGCTAGCCGAGCGCGACCAGCTGGACCGTGACCGGGAGACGTCGCCCATGCGGATCGCGATGGACGCGGTCGTGATCCGCACCGACAAGATGTCGGTCGACGAAACGGTCGACATCATCACCGCGATGTGCGGTCTTGAGTCAACCGCGGCGCCGGGAGTCATGACATGAAGTATCTGCGGGACGCCACTTACGTGGTGGGTGGCTACGTCGTCCGGGATGCGCGCGTCCTGCTGCTGTGGCACGGGGGGCTGTCCAGGTGGGTGCCGACCGGTGGCCGGATTGAACTCGCCTCCGGCGAATACCCGCACGAGGCGCTGATCCGGGAGGTCAGGGACGAGACCGGGCTCGCGGTCAGCGTCGCCGGGGGAGCCGGGCTGGAAGTCAGGGATGACGCGGTTTCTCCGTTGCCGATGCCCATCTCGATCCAGGAGATCCGGATCAGCCCGTCGGCGGAGTACCTGGACTTCGTCTATTTCTGCCACGTGGTGGACGGTGAGGTCTCACTGGATTACCGCGCTGCCCGCGCCTATCACTGGTTCAGCAAGGATGACCTCGGCAGGTTTCCGCTGATGCCGCACGTGCATGCCTATGCGTCGCGGGCGCTGGCGGAACTCCAGCCTGGCCTCGCCTGAGGTGTAAGCAGCCCGTCAGCGGGCGGAGAGAACCTCTGCGATCTTTGCGGCGGCCGCCGACGGGTCCTCGGTGTCGTGCAGCAGTTCCCCCCAGGACCACCGGTAGTACCAGCGCAGGCGCCCGCTGTCGTCGGTGCTGGGAGTGCAGTCGATGCTCTCGGCGAGCATGGCCGCCCCCGGCGTGAAGATGTGCAGAGCTGCGGGGTAGGTGGTCTTCACCGTGGATTGCAGCCCACGGATGTCGAGGGCCGTCGCCAGCCGGTGCAGATGATAGGTACGAGCGTGATCCCGAACGCGGTCCACCGTGTCCCCTGCCGTGAGTTCTGGTCGGCACATTGTCCAGCCGCGCCATAGGGATCTGTCAACCCTGGGCGGCCGAGTATCCGCCATATCCGTCATGCCCGTACGGGTCCGCCACGTAATCGGCGGGGTAGCCGGGTGGGTAGCCCGGGTTGCCATAGGCATCCGGATAACCTGCCGGGCCGGCGTGCTCGGCTCCGTAACCGTCGTCAGTGGGATATCCGGCATGCTGCGGGGGGTACTGACCGGGGTCAGCAGGCGGGGCTGGCAGCGCCGCGGCGGGGAAGCCCTGGTATGGCGCCTCGGTGGCCGGCTCATAGGCGGGCTCCGGATAGCCGCTGGGCTCGCTGAGGCTGGGATAGCTCTGGTAGCCCGTACCGGGGTAGGCGTCGGCGTATCCCGGCTGCGGCGTAGCGGGATAGGCGGGGGGGGCGGAGTCCACGTAGCTGCCGTAGGGGTTGCCGTGGACCGGGGTCCCGTNNGGGTCCCGTGCGCCGGAGTGCTGGACCAGTCCGCGGCCGGCGGCAGGGGTGCCTGGTATGAATAACCCGGATCGGCGAAGTCGGGAGTGGAGTATCCGCCGCTGGCCGGAAGGCTGCCGGGCGAGTCGCCGCTGCCGTAGTCATAACCGGCGGCCGCATGATTGCCGCCAGCCGGGTGCGGGCCGGTCGCGCCGGTCTGAACGTTCTTCCTGGCACTGCTGTATGACCTGCTGTCCACCGCCGGGACAGCGAAAGATGGGCTGGTCAGCGGGTCGTCGTCGAGTGCGCCCGGCGGCCGGGCGGCCGGGGTGCCCGCGAGGCTGGCGAGCATGGCAATGGTGGGCTCATGCTGGGGGTGAGCGGAACTGGCCGCACGTCGGCCACCGGCGGCCGGGGCGGAACTGGACGGCCGGGAGACATCGGCAGCGGTCTGCTGGCGGCCGCGCACCGGCAGCCGCTCGGTGACCGCTTCCCGCTGGGGGCTGGGCGCCTTACGGCTGGGCAGGTCACGTCCCGAGGCGGTAGCGGCAGCGGGGGCAGGTGCTGGCTGGGAGAGGGACGGCTTGCCGGTCGCGGACCTCGACTGGCCGTTCTTGGCCGGGGCCGGCTTTGCCTCGGTGTCCGGCTTGGGGCTGGCCGGCTTGGGGCTGGCCAGCGGCTTGTCTGAGGACAGCTCCGCCCAGTACTGCTCGTCGGAGAGCTTGTCCCACTCCATGCTCGGCCACTCGTCGTCATCATCCCGCTTGCCACGCTGGGGGCGGGACCGGCCCTTGGGCGGGTTCTGCGCCTTGGCCTGCTTGCGCCGGGAGTCCGGGCGTTCCCGGTCCGGTTCGGCCTTCGGCGATGCCGACCGGCCGCGGGCACGGGTGGCGGGCTGGTCACCGGACGGGAAGTCGGCTGCCGGCAGCGGGCCGGACCGGAACCCGCCAGAGGGATAGTCGGCGGCGGGGTACTCCGCAGACGGGAAGTCGGCTGCCGGCAGCGGGCCCGACGGGAACCCGCCAGAGGGATAGTCGGCTACCGGCAGCGGGCCCGACGCGAAAGCATCAGAGGGGTAGTCGTCGGCGGGAAACGGCCCGGAGGGGAAGTCGTCGGCGGGAGTGCGCTGCACGGGACCGGTGTCATACAGTGACTGCCCGCCGTCATGACGGTCCCGGCCGTTGCCGGCGGACCGCCGGGACGCCGAGTCGCGGCTGGATCCAGCCCGGGGTGCGGCGGCAGCCACCGGCCGCCGCGAGGCGCTGGCGGCACCGGGGCCAGTCTCGTAGCGCTCGGGCCGACGCTGTGGACGGTCGTAATCCCTGGCGCGGACGCCCTGATCGCGCTCCGAGCGGCGCTCGTCGCTGTCACGGTAACGCCCGGCCTGCTCTATCCCTGCCCGCGCCCGCTGCCCGGGGCTGCGTGAAGGCCTGGCAGACGACGAAGGCCGCCGCGTGTCGCGGCTGTCCCGGTCCTGCCATCGCGGATCATCGGCATCCCTGCGGCCACGGCCGCGGTCGCCATGCCTGATCGGCTGCTCCTCACGGTCGTCACCCCGCCCGAGCCGGACGCTCAGAAAGACGGCAATGAGAATCACGATGATAACGGCTGCGAGGCCGACCACCAGCAGGACCTTCATTGCACCACCCAACGAGGCATGGCCATCTGGGTAGCGCTAGCGAGGTGCACGCGGCCATCGACGCGGACCTTCCCCTGTGTCGCTAGCGCCTTGGGTCAGACCAAGGCTGAACTCCTGAGCAGTGATTCTGTCCGACCTGTATGGCCTGTGTCACGCGTTTAGAGAACTTTTTACTCCTGATGTTTACACGCTGCGACTAATCGATTACGGACTGGCTTTAGCGGTGAGTCTGCCACGCGCAATGGCCGCCTGCGCGATCGCTGACCACGCCGATTTTACGCTGGCCCCGCTCTGCAGCGTCAGCTTGGACCCCAGCGCGTAAACGGTAAAGCGGTACCAGTGGCTCTGATTAACTGGGCATGGCGGGTCATAGCCTATGGTGCCTTTACTATTGCGGGCCTGCCGTGCACCTGCCGGAATCTGCCCGGCCTGTATATTCGTGGTCAGCGGGCCGATATCAAAGACGATCCAGTAGATATACGGGGTTATCGGGGCTGCCGAGTCGTCCATGACCACTGCCAGCGACTTCGTGCCCTGCGGCGCGCCGGACCAATGGATCCCCGGGTATTTACCGGAACCGTGGCAGGTGAAGGCTGACCCGATCACGCCCTGGCTGAAATCCGGGCTGGTCACCGTCATCTCGTCGGGAACGTCTGCCTGCACGGTCTTCGGGCCGCCCACCAGGCCGCATCCGCTCAGCACCAGGCAGATGCCGCAGCATGCGGCCACTGCCCGGGTGACGTGCCCTGCCCGCGGGCGGGCCAGTGCCCCCTTCAACCGGTTCACGCGCCCTCTCCTGCCGTCCTGCGCTGTCTGTGGTGATCGTACGTGCCCGGGTGAGGATGCGGTCCCGGATCCGGCCGCCGGGGGCACCGGCGCCAGGCCCGGGCAGCAGCAAGTGGTGGCCGGCCAGCGGAATCCGCAGGGCACATCCTCGCAAATACCGGGGTACCCGGGATATCACTGGCACAGGGGTACATATGCACACAAAGTGGTTAAAAGATGACTGCAAGGCGGCGGGCCGGTGAACGTTTATTGCCGGGCCGGCCGGGATTCAGTCGGGCTGCCGGGACGTCCCGAACATGATTTCGTCCCAGGAGGGGACGGACGAGCGCCGCGACCTGCCGCCCGCCGCCTTCCTGGCCGGGCGCTCCCGCGCCGGGGCCTGCGGCTCCCCGGTGACGGCAGCCGGGGTGGCAGTCTCTTCCACCACAAGGGGCCGCGCCTGGACGGGACTGTGCACGGGCTCGGGAGCGGGCCGCGGCTCGTACTCGGCCGACGCCGGGCTGAGCCGGCTGCCGATGGGCGTGACTGTCGCGGAGCCAGGCTGGCGCGAAGGAGCCTGCGGCAGGTCTGCATCCGGCAGGCAGATACTGGCCGCGGTGTCGTTGGCCGGGCTGACGTGCCTGCTGCGCGGGTCGAACACCCACTCCGCCAGCCGGGGGTGGTCCGCAGCGGTAAAGGTGAGCGATACCTGCCAGTTACCGTCGGTCCGCTTGTGCGAGTCCCACTCCGCGTCTTCCGGGTCGGCGCCGAGGTCGCTCAGCCGCTCGGCCACCACCTCACCGAGCCTGCGGCCAGGACCGGTGTCTCCCGGCTGGCGGACGCTGGCTCCCTGGGCCTCCTGGGCCCGGTAGGCGCGCTCGGCCAGCACCGGTCCCTCAAACCGGCGTACCCGCTCGATCGGTACGCCCGCCGCGTCGGCGATCT
Source organism: Actinomycetota bacterium (assembly GCA_003541285.1). Taxonomy (GTDB): domain Bacteria; phylum Actinomycetota; class Actinomycetes; order Streptosporangiales; family Streptosporangiaceae; genus UBA9676. Next base: position 52 of record DPMS01000241.1, on the reverse strand, counting down.
CCTCCGCCGTCTCTCCGGCGCGGATCCGGTCCTGGATCTCCTTGGGTCGCAA
>DPMS01000045.1:241-4834 GCA_003541285.1 Actinomycetota bacterium | reverse complement strand
CTTCCTCGAACTCCAGCGCCGACACCAGGGCCACTTCACCCAGAGCTACCCGGATCAGCGCTTCGGCCTGCCTGGCATCGAACAGCACACCTGCTTCCGCCTGCCGCCTGGCGACACGCGCGGTGAACGCGGTCACCTTCCGGACATCGCAGCCAGGCCCAAACCACCGCTGCAGCACCCCCGTAAACAGGGCCAGCCAGAAGGAGGGATAACACGACTCCAGCCGCCACAGCGCCTGCTCGATGCCAGCCCCGGCCAGTAGCGTGGCCCGCAGACCGGCCACTGCCCCGGTATCGACCAGGTCCAGGTCATCGTCCACTGCCCAGCCTCCTCGCCCGCCCGCCAGCCGGCCCGGCACAGCCCTGCTCCCGGCTGTCAGCCAGCCACGGCTTCACCTGACCGCGAGCGGTGGGTTGCCTCCCCGCTCAAACACCCGCGTCTCCGCCTCCACCACCAGTCCTCTGACCATGCGCTCACCGGAGGGCAGGCGGTGAAGGGCGAAGCCTGTGGCCACCGCGTGAGCCGCCGCCCGCACGTCAAGCGGAATGCCAGTGACGTCTACGTCCACCTCACCCAACGCCGACCGCAGCAGCGCCTCCAGCCCCAACAGGCCATCACCGAGATTCTCGCCCGTCGCCTCACGCAGAAGCGCCGCGAACGCGGTCACAGCACGCACGTCATAGTCCGCCCCGAAATACGCGCGCATCGCAAGCTCGCAGGCAGCCGCAGCCACCGCAGAATTGGGGCTGGGCGATGGGAGGTGCTACCTGCGGATTGGGCTCGGCCGCCACCATTACCAGCGCCAGGATTCGCGTTCGAAATGAGGTGGGAGCCGTTCGAGATTTGGTGCCTGGCGTTCGATGTCCTCGAAAAGGCACTCGATACGGCCGAAGCGAGCCAGGGCCAGAATTTGTCCCATGTTCGGCTAGGCCTGTTGGAAACCGAATTGGCGCAAGTTTGACAGGTGTCGCCGGAGAGTCCAAGGACCATCAGGAGGCCCTCCAGGCCCAGCGCCAAGCCGGTCCCCGCTGTGACCGCACCAGCGCCAGCGTCTGCAGCAGCAGCGCCGCCGGTATCGGCAGCAGCTCCTCCGGCCACCTCGGCTGGCGGTGCTGCCGGTTCTGGCGGTCTTAGCAGTCCTGGTGCTGTGGCAAATCCGGGGACGGGGTGGCCGCGGATCGGTCATCGGCGGCGTCAAGGACGCCATCATCGCCCGCCGCAGCAAGGAAGCAAAGAACATCGCCAAGGTCGCCGCCGCCCGGCGGCTGCTCACCCTGGTCTTCTACGGCATGCTGGCACAACCGAATACCCCGCACGACCCCCGGGCGCCCGTTTCCCGCCGCCAGATCATCGGGCTCCCGGCCGGTCACCTCAAGGACGCCTTCAGCGCCACCCCCGGCGGCCGGGCTCCGCCCGGTCCTTGACCTGCCCGGCCGCTCGCCACCGGCATCTGGCAGCTGCCGGGAAACAGGAGACGCCAGTCACGCAGGCCCCCACGCGGCCCTCCAACCCCGAAACCCCAGCTCAGCCCCCGCCTTGACACGGCACCGCTCCATCAGGGATGAATGTCTACCCAGGCAGCTGGCAGGAACGAGGCTCTTCCCGCCCCAAACCACCCTTGTTCAGTTGCCTCCCCTTGGCGGGATGGCTGGGCACGGTCGCCGGGGACCGGCCGGTGGGGCAAGTCAGGGCTGTGGCCCGCTGGGGTGGCCCAGTGCCGCCAGGGTCTGCGCGCGGCCAGCGATGGCATCTGTGTCTTCGGGGTCAATGTCGAGCGCCCGGGCGTAATCAGCCAGGGCCTCCTCGTACCGGGCCAGCGCGAGGTACGTCTTGCCCCGGTTCACCAGCGCCCAGCCATAGCTGGGATCCAGGTCAATAGCCTGCGTAAGGTCTGCCAGCGCCTTCTCGTACCGCCCCAGCGCGAGGTAGGTCTCACCCCGGCCATCCAGCGCCCACTCGTCGCCCGGCCTGAGGCCGACCGCGCGGTCATGGTCAGCCAGTGCCTCGTCATACCGTCCCATCAGGTGGTAGGTCTGGCCACGCGACCCGATAGCCAGAGATTCTTCCGGGTCCAGTTCGATGCACCGTGAGAAGTCGGCCACTGCCTGCTCGTAGCGCTCCATGTTCTGCAAAGTCAGGCCGCGCCCGAGGAAGGCCTGCGCGTTACCTGGGTCGAGGGCAACCGCACGGTCGAAGTCGGCCAGGGCCTCGTCATAGCGCTCCAGGTCCCGGTAGGTGTCCCCACGGTTGACGAGGGCCCGACAGTTGCCGGGATCCAAGGTCAATGCCCGGTCGAGGTCCGCCAATGCCTCCTGGTAGCGGTTCATGAGCCGGTAAATCTCGCCACGGACGCTGAAGGCCCACGCGTTGTCCGGCTCAAGCTCAAGAACGCGCGTGTAGTCCGCGACTGCCTCCTCGTGGCGATCAAACTCGCCGTAAGCAATGCCGCGCCCTGACAACGCCCCCGCATCTTCAGGATCTAGTGCAACTGCCCGTTCGAACTCGGCAAGCGCGTCCTCGAAGCGCTCCATGAGCATGTAGGTATAGGCCCGCCCCCTGACCGCCTTGCAGAGCCCCGGGTCCAGGTCAATGGCCCGTGCGAAGTCTGCCAGCGCGTCCTGATAGCGGCCCGTAGACCGGTACGTGTCGCCACGGCCCGTGAACGCCTCAGCGCTGCCGGGGTCCACGTCGATGGCCCGGTTGAAGTCCGCCAGCGCCTCCTCATAACGGCCCTCGACGTTGTAGGCAAGGCCCCGGCCAGTGAGTGCCCATGTGTCATCAGGGTTCAGCGCGAGCGCAGGGTTGTACCTGGCAGGGCCCTGGTCATCCCCCGCTGGTACGACCCGCCCGCCTTCGCCAGCCTGCTCGCCGACACCCGCCACGCTCGCTGGCCGCATACCACTGGCGGCCGCGGCAGCGGGACCCGGGTACTGAACACCCAGCAGCCAGCGCTCGAAGCTGGGCAGCCTTTCCGGCGCGACGGCACGGTACTCGGCCGCCGCCCCCTCCGTCTCAGCCAGGAGTGCGTCGACCTCGTCCGCGCCCGGTTGCCACTCCTCAAACAGCCCGCACAGGATCTGCACGTGCGTTTCCGGGTATTCGGCTTCCTCTGGCTCGAGCGCCGATACCAGGGCAAATTCGCCCAGAACTATCCGGATCAACGTTTCGGCCTGCCTTGCCGCGAACGGCGAACCCCCTTCCGCCTGCCGCTTGGCGATACGCGCGGTGAACGCTGTCACCTTCCGGACATCGCAGCCAGGCCCAAACCACCGCCGGAGCACCCCCGTGAACAGCGCCAGCCAGAAGGAGGGATAACGCGGCTCCAGCCGCCGGAGTACCTCCCCGAGACCCTTCCTGGCCAAGAGCGCAGCCCGCAGGTCAGCCACCGCCCCGGCATCGACCCGGTCCAGGTCATCCTGCACAGCCCAGCCTCCTCACCTGCCCGCCAGCCCCGGCTGCCAGCGGCCACAGCTTCACCTGCCCGCGAGCGGTGGGCTGCCTCCCCGCTCAAACACCAGCGCCTCCGCCTCCACCACCAGTTCCCTGATCCTGCGCTCACCGAATCCCAGTTGGTGAAAGGCACCACCGGTGGCCAAGACGTGAGCCGGCACCCTCACGTCAAGTGGGATGCCGGTGACGTCTACGTCCACCTCACCCAGGGCTGACCGCAGCAGCGCCTCCAGCCGCATCAGTCCACCACCGAGATTCTCGCCACTCGCCTCACGCAACCGCGCCGCGAACGCGGTCACGTCACGCACGTCATAGCCCGTCCCGAAACATGCCCGCATCGCAAGCTCGCAGGCAGCCGCGGCCACCGCAGCCTCATCATCGTCCCAGCCGGGCCGGCCAGAGTTAAGCCTGGCAGACAACTGCCTCCTCACCTCGAGGCGGCGTAGCAGGACCGCGACCAGCCAGTCGCCCATGACCGTCCTGGGCGACGGTCCTGGCTTGCTCATCTGCGCCTCCCGCTCTGCAGGGTATCCGGAATCGGCAAGGCAGGCGCCCAGATCACCCGGTGTTAGTCTCAGCAATTCGATCCATTTTGCCCCATCCAGTCCTTCAACTTATTCCACAACCGATTGCCTGCAATACCGGCCACCAGCATAACCTCAATGCCGTTCATACCGGTAACCCCCCACGACGGGCCCGGCTGGGAAGAATACTCGGGGATTCCCGCCGCTGCATGGCTCGTCGTGGATTTCTCCAAACCCCGATACATATTCTCAAACATATCCCCGGTGTTTTCGCCGGCGTGGCCCCAGTCGAGCACATTTTCTGGTTTCCCGATTTCCTTCAAGAAGGACGGGGAACCGGGCTCAGGCATTCCCGGCGGGCAGCCGTTGAGAGTGGGCGGCCCGGAACCTCCACCGCCCCGGCCGCCTGCATAATTGGCTCTGTCCCTTGCGCCAGCCAGGGCCGCTTGGCGTGACACGTCATTTACAGAGACAATCCGCTTTCCAGCTCCGGCTTCGAGTACTGTCTTGGGCTTACCAGGCCGGTTCTTCAGGGTAGGCTGGTTGAATGTGGGCTGGGCGATGGGAGGTGCTACCTGCGGATTGGGCTGGCTAGATCCTCGGCCGCCACCATTACCAG
>DPMS01000045.1:0-215 GCA_003541285.1 Actinomycetota bacterium | reverse complement strand
GGGGACGGGGTGGCCGCGGATGCCGGCGTCGTGACCGTGCCTGGCGGCATCCTTGACGTGGCCTGCCGGCAGACTGACACGGTGGAATATCTGCAGTATCGCGTGCACAAGGTTTCTGAGCCAGGCCCCGAAATTGGTCCAGATTGTCGGCGGGGGATGCGGGTGGTATGGGTGCGGGCGCCAGCCGCCGCCGACGGCCACGATCATGTGCCCGG
>DPMS01000376.1:1149-5112 GCA_003541285.1 Actinomycetota bacterium | reverse complement strand
TGTGGACGGGCACCCCGCCGCCATACGCGGGTGGGCATGAAAGGGTGAATGGGTGGCTTGGCGGACGGTGCCGGCGTTGGTCGCGGGCGGGCTGGCGACGCTGGCGGGTGCCCTGGTGGTGTGGTGCCGCGGACCAGCCCGGGCTGACTCGGCTGTCACCGACCGGGTGGTGCGGTGGTGTGCGGCGGTGTGGTTGCGCGCGGCGGGGGCGCGGGTGGTTGTGCATGGCCTTGAGCATGCCGAGCCGGCCGCCACCTACGTCGTTGTGTCTAATCACCAGTCCAACCTCGACCCGATGGCGCATCTGCAGGCGCTGCCGTTGTCGCTGCGTGTCCTGGCCATGCGTGAGCTGTTCCAGATCTGGCTGTTCGGCCGCGCGATGCGCACTGCCGGGATGATCGAGGTGGACCGGGAGTCCCCGGACTTCCGCCAGATCGACGATGCTGCCGCCCGGTCTTTGGCGGCCGGGCACTCGCTGCTGGTCTATCCGGAGGGCAGGGCCTCACCGGATGGCACGATTGGTGAGTTCAAGGATGGTGCCTTCATCGTCGCGGTCACCAATCAGGTGCCGGTCCTGCCGGTTGCCATCCAGGGCACCTGCCGGATCTGGCAACCGGGGCGACGCGCAATCCACAGCGGCGAGGTGCGTATCGTCGTAGGACGTCCCCTGCAGACCAGCGGCCTGACCCATCACGACATTGCCGGGCTGCGTGACCAGGCACGGGATGTCATCTGGTCGGCCCACCGTGACCTCGTCGAGACGATGTCAGCGAAGGCAGTGTTATGAGCGGCGAACCGCCAGCGGAATGGCCCTAACTCGGCTTGGTGCCCGGCGGTGGGGCAACGGGTGGACGGCTTTCCCGGGGACGCGGTGGCGTGAGTCTGGGGGGCGATGGCCTGATCACGCGGGAGACTGGCGCCACGGTCACGCCGTAGGTATCCACGGTCCACGGTAGTGGACCCGCGCGAGCGGGGCTGGCGCTCGGGCTTTGACAGCCGTTTGACCAGCGGGTGCACCCGTACCTGGTCGGCACGGCAGTGTCCCCGGTCACTGACCTGGGGCGGTCTACAGGTTCACCCAGAGCGATGAGATCTCGGTCCCGCTGAAGCCGTCGTCCCATCACCATGATCACCAGCCTCGGCCAGCCGCATGACCCCCTGGTCATCTGGTAGGCAGGACGTTTTGGCCTCTGGGCCAGCCCGGCCCGGTCTCCTGGAACCTGGGATGTGACGGGTGGTGCTCAGGCAGTTCGGATGATGCCTGCCGGTGTCTCAGCCGATCACTCTGACGTTCTCCGCCTGCGGTCCTTTCGGACTTTGCGTAATGTCGAACTCGACCTTCTGCCCTTCCTCCAGGGTGCGGTAGCCACCAGCCGTGATCGCGCTGAAGTGAACGAACACGTCTGGGCTGCCCTCGACTGCGATGAAGCCGTAGCCCTTATCGCTGTTGAACCACTTCACTGTGCCCTGCGTCATCTTGATCTTCCCCGTTCCGGTGTGGCACCCCGCTCTGACGGCCATCGTCGTGCGCTGATGCGACAGGGAGCCAGCTTCGTTCAGCAGCCCAGGGGCACGATAGGGCCGTTGGTCACGCTGCAGGTCAGGCGCTCGCCGGACCCCTGCTCGATGTGCAGCAGTTGCGCGGTGAGTCGGCCGGCTTCGCCAGCAAAGCCAGCGTTCTCCGCGAAGGTGAGCAGGTCCCGGTAGCGGCAGCTGCGCCGAAGCCGGGGCTGTGCGGCGGCCGTGGTCAGGTGACCAGGTGGGAGTTGCGCGTGAGGTGGGTGATGAACCAGTCCCGCGCCAGTGTGGCGGCGGCCGCCAGAGTGCCGGGTTCCTCGAACAGGTGGGTGGCGCCGGGAACGATCGCCAGCTGGTTCTCGCAGCGCAGTTCGGCCTGGGCCCGGCGGTTGAGGTCGAGGACCACCTCGTCGTGCCCGCCGGTGATGAGCAGGGTGGGCGCGGTCACGGCGGCTAGCCGGGGCCAGGCGAGATCGGGACGGCCACCGCGGGACACCACAGCCGCGATGCCAGATCCGGGCTCGGCAGCAGCCCACAGCGCCGCCGCCGCGCCGGTGCTGGCACCGAAGTAACCGATAGCGGCTCCTGCCGCGCGTGGCTGGGTGGGCAGCCACCTGGTTACCCGGGCGAGGCGGCCGCCGAGCAGCTCAATGTCGAACACGTTGGCCCGGCCGGATTCCTCCTCCGGGGTGAGCAGGTCGAACAGCAAAGTGCCCAGGCCAGCCTCATTCAGGATGCTGGCGGCGTACCGGTTGCGGGGGCTGTGCCGGCTGCTGCCGCTGCCGTGGGCGAACACCACGATCCCGGGCGCCTTTCTGCGGCACGGTCAGGTACCCGGCCAGCTGGACCAGCCCAGCGGTGGCCTCAACTTCCCCGCCGCCGGCAGGCGGGTCAGCCCCGGGCGCTGTGCTCGCTCGCGCGGGGGAAGGCGGGATGGCCGCGTGCTCCAGGCAGGCGATCACCTCGTCCTCGGACACCTGGGAGAAGTCGGCATAGAACTGGCCGATCGCGCCAAACCATGCCGGGGTGTCCACGCAGATCAGTTCGTCGGCCTCACCGGCGAACCCCGCTTCCCAGCCCGGCGGCGCGACGGGCACCGCAAGCACCACCCGGGCCGCGCCGTGAGCCCGGGCGACCTGGCAGGCGGACCGGGCGGTGGATCCGGTGGCGATGCCATCATCGACCACCACCGCGACCCGCCCCTCCAGTGGCAGGCGCGCCCGATAGGCCCGGTAGCGTGCGGCGCGGGCGTCCACCTACGCCTGCTCCCGGGCCTGGACCGCGGCCAACTCGTCCTCAGACACCCCCGCTACCAGGACGACTTCCCAGTTGATGACCAGCACCCCATCCTCGCCGACCGCGCCCATCCCCAGCTCGGGCTGGAACGGGACCCCGAGCTTGCGGACGATAATCACATCCAGCGGCGCGTCAAGTGCCTGGGCGACTTGCAGGGCCACCGGGACCCCCCGCGTGGCAGGCCAAGGACAACGACCCGCTCGCCGCGCAGGTACTCCAGTTTCGCAGCCAGCCGCCGCCCCGCATCTACGCGATCAGCGAAAACCATAACAACCCGCCGGATGTGCCTGGCCCACGTCGGCAGGGAGATGAGCAGTCGCCGCCATCAAGCGAGCGGTCCCGGACAGGCCTCACCCGGTCAACCTGCTGCTGTGCCACCACTGCTACCACGTCTGCGGGCAAACCCTCATGACGGCGGGGCACCATATTCGACGCCAACGGCGAGCCGCCCCCCGCACGCTCCTTCCCGTTGGGGTCAGCGAATAGACCGGCTGGCAGGCTGGCGAGCGGCTGCATTTGCCGGGCGCGCTAGGGCATGCAGCAGACCTGCGGGGCAATTTCCCTTCGCCGGTATTACCCGGATCAGGTCATGGGGGTCGCCTTTCAGCCTCTCGGCCTTGCTCGAGTTCCTTACTGGGTTCCCGATCCGGCTCCCCCGCTCACCCCGCAGGCCTAGTCGCAGGATCACCTTGCGGCGCATTGTGCCTGCAGGGCCGAAGGCCTCGGCCGGGAGGGCCGTTAGTCCCCTGGGCCGGCCGCGTCTGGAAGCGTGGGATGGGCTCAGAGGCTGACAAGACTGAGGAGGGGTTCTCATGGCCGATCCCGCGCGCAGGCAACCTGCTCTTCTTCCAGACCTGCTGGACTGGCTGAGTGCCCCGTGGATGCCGCTGCTGCCGTTCACGGCCGCCCATACGTTCCGGGTCGAGGCTTACGTCGAAAACGACCACTACATCGTCCGCGCCGAGCTGCCCGGCATGGATCCGGACAAGGATGTGGAGATCACCGTGGATGACCGGATGCTGACGATCCACGCCGAACGCCGTGAGGAGCACAAGGAGCCCCACCGCTCAGAGTTCCATTACGGCTCCTTCACCCGCTCCGTCCTGCTCCCAGCCCGGGCCGACACCGAGCACATCGCCGCCACCTATG
>DPMS01000376.1:0-1130 GCA_003541285.1 Actinomycetota bacterium | reverse complement strand
ACGTCCTTGTAGGCCTCGGGGGTTTCCTCGGCTAGCCCCCGGGCGGATGCGCCGCGCACTGCGATGCCGGCCGTCTCCAGCCGGCGCCGCAGCTCTGCCCCGCTGACGGTCCGCAGCGCCTGGTGGCGGCTCATCACCCGGCCCGCGCCATGGCAGGTGGAGGCGAACGCGCCGCCGCCGGGGATGCCGGCCAGCACGTAGGAGTAGGTGCCCATGGAGCCGGGGATCAGCACCGGCTGGCCGGCTTCACGCAGGTCCTGCGGCAGATCGGGGTGGCCGGGCGGCAGTGCCCGGGTGGCGCCCTTGCGGTGCACGCATAGCAGTGTGCGCTGTCCGTCCACGTCGTGGGTTTCCATCTTCGCCAGGTTGTGGGACACGTCGTAGACCAGGTCTAGCCGCGCACCGGCCGTCCGGCGGAAAATCTCGCGGGCTATATGGGCGAGGACGTGGCGGTTGGCGCGGCCGTAGTTGGCGGCTGCGGCCATTGCCCCCAGGTAGTCGCGGCCTTCGGGGGAGGTGACCGGCGTGCAGGCGAGCTGGCGGTCGGGCACGCTGATGCCATAGCGTGGCATGGCCTTGTCCATGATCCGCACGTGGTCGCCGCAGATCTGGTGGCCCAGCCCACGTGAGCCACAGTGGATCATGACGCACACCTGGCCGTGGTGGAGCCCGAACCGCTGTGCCGTGGCGGCGTCGTAGACCTCGTCGACCGCCTGCACCTCCAGGAAGTGGTTGCCCGAGCCGAGGCTTCCCACCTGGTGCAGCCCCCGGTCGATGGCCCGGGTGCTGACCTGCCCCGGATCGGCGTCGGCGACAGCGCCCTCATCCTCACAGCGCAGCAAGTCCCGCTCGTTGCCGTAGCCCTGCTTCACCGCATAGCGGGCGCCATCAGCCAGCACGCCCGCCATCTGGCTGGCACCGGTGAGATGCCAGATGCCTCCCCGGCCCGCCCCACGCGGCACAGCAGCCGCGAACTGGTCCATCAAAGCGCCCAGGACCGGCCTGACCTCATCACGGTCCAGGCTGGCGGCAAGCAGGCGGACCCCGCGGGAAATGTCGAACCCCACCCCGCCCATGGAGATGACGCCGTCCTCGTCGGGGTCGAAGGCCGCCACGCCGCCGATCGGGAA
>DPMS01000942.1 GCA_003541285.1 Actinomycetota bacterium | reverse complement strand
GTTGAGGATGTTCATCATCGGGACCGGGAGCAGGTGCGCGTTGGGGCCACCCAGGTAGCGGAAGAGCGGCAGGTTGGCCGAGTCGGCCGCGGCCTTGGCCACGGCCATGCTGACCGCGACGATCGCGTTGGCCCCCAGCCGCGATTTGTCCGGCGTCCGGTCCAGGTCGATCATGACCTGGTCGATGAGACGCTGGTCGTCGGCGTCGTAGCCGATCAGTTCCGGCTGGATCTCGTCGATCACCGCCGTGACCGCCTTGGTAACCGCCTTGCCGCCGTACTCGTCGCCGCCGTCCCTGAGCTCGACCGCCTCGAATGCGCCGGTCGAGGCGCCACTGGGGGCAGCGGCCCTGCCCAGCGTGCCGTCGTCAAGCACCACCTCGACCTCGATGGTCGGGTTACCCCGGGAGTCCAGGATCTGCCTGGCATGGACCGCTTCGATGGAAGCCACGGGTGACTCCTGAATGGGTTGCACGGAGGTGTCGGTTATGGAGCCTAGTAGAGCCACCCGGGCCCAGTGCACCGGCCACGCCGCCACCGGGCCGAAGATGGTGCTGCCGGTTTCACCACGGGTGCGCCCGCGCTGGCCGGCCCCGGCAGCGGCCTCAGCGGCTCTGCCGGTGCTCTGACTGCTCCCAGGCGCGGACCAGGTCCCGGTATCGCCGGGCCGCCGCCCGCAGCTCAAGCTCGGGGTCGAGCCCCGCTTCACGTGCCCTTGCCACGAGCGCGAACAGCTCCGCCCCGATATCGCTGACCCCGGCGCCTGCCGCCTCACCACCCTCACCGGCCCCCTCATCAGGTAGGCCGACCAGTTCCGCCGGTGCCCCCGCCCGTTCGGCACGGCGCTGGAGCTGCGCGGCGAGGGCGAGCGCTGGCTGGGTGAACGGGACCGAGTCGAGCATCGAGGCTTCCGCCTCACCTGCCTCCGCCCGCTCGGCCGCCTTGATGGCGTCCCAGTTCGCCTTGACCTCATCCGGCCCGGACACGGTGACATCGCCGAACACGTGGGGGTGCCGGCGGATCAGTTTCGCCACGATCCCCTCGGCCACGTCGTCGATCGTGAAGCGGGTGGCGTCGGTGCGCTCGGCCGCTATCCGGGCGTGGAAGACGACCTGGAGCAGGACGTCGCCGAGTTCGTCCTGGAGTGCCGCCAGATCCCCGCTCTCCAGCGCGTCCAGCGCTTCGTAGCTCTCCTCGAGCAGGTGCGGCGCGAGCGACTCGTGTGTCTGCCGGGCGTCCCACGGGCATGAAGCCCGCAGGGTGTCCATCACCGCAACCAGCCGCAGCAGCGCCAGCCCGGGCCGGTCATCGCCCACCACGGCATCACCCCCAGTCGGCGTCGTCACCGGCTGCGCCTCGCCCACGCGGGGTGCCTCCCGGGGACCACTAGCACGCAGGGGTCAGCTGCGGGGAGGGCGACGGGGTGGGCACGCCACCTTCCGGCGCTGACAGCGTCAGGGCGGCGGGGATGATGGACAGCTGGCCGTAGTCCACCCTGCCGAACTGGGGGTTCACCCGGATGGCCAGGCTCTTGGCTGCCAGGCACTGCTCACGGTCGAACTTCACACCAAGGTCGTGCAGCCCGCTCTGCGTGGTCGGCAGCGTTCCGCCGTCGAGCTTGCGGACGAGGGCGACCTCGATCGCCTGATACTCGCCCAGGGCCGGCAGCAGATCCGGCGGCAGGCCGTTGGCCACCGCGAGCTCAGCCAGCGTCACCCGGTTCTGCCGGGCCTGCGCTGCGATGGCGGCGAGCGCCCGCTGGCTGTCCGCCCGGGTCACGGTGATGTCGTTGCGGGCGGCCATCTGCCGGCGGATGCGGAACCGCACCAGCCAGCCCAGCACCTGCTGCGGCGTCTGCGACGCCGGGAACTGCAGCTGGATCGCCCCCTTGCTGGCCTTATAGGCGGTCTGCAGATTGGCGACCTCCCTGGTCAAGGTGGCGGCGGATATCCCCTGGCTGCCCACGATCGCCGCCGACCCCATCTGCACGGGCCCGCAGGCGGCCAGGGTGGCCACGGCGGCCAGGACGGCAGCGGTCACTGTGATCGAAGTGCGGAGCACGACGACGTCCCTTCTCATGCGTCCGGCCCGGCCGGGGAGGCCGGGGAGGCCGGTGTGCCGGGCCCGGCCGGGGTGCCCCCGTCCAGCACCGCCGCCACAAGCTGGGCACACCAGGCGAGCAGTTCCTGATCGCGCAGCAGCGGGGCGCCGGGCGGCGCGGGGGTTCCCGGGCGGGCGCCCGGGGCGGATCTGGGCACCGGTACGAGCATGGTACGCACCGTGGGTTTCAGTACGGTCTTCGGGTACAGCCGCTGCACCCGTACCTGCCGCGAATCGGGTAGCTCCACCGGCGCGAACCGGATGTGGCTGCCCTGCTGGGTGATATCGGTCAGCCCTGCCCGCCGCGCCTGCCACCGCAGCCGGGCCACCGCCAGCAGCCCGAGCACCGGCTCGGGTGGCGGCCCGTACCGGTCGGTGAGCTCGGAATTGACCGCGGCGATGTCCTCATCCGAATCGATGGCGGCGATCTTCGTGTAGGCCTCCAGCCGCAGCCTTTCGCCGGGCACGTACTCGTGCGGGATGTGCGCGTTGACCGGTAGCTCCACCCTGACCTCGGGCCGCTCGGCCGGGCCCGCGTCGCGCAGTTCGCTGACCGCCTCGCCGATCATCCGCACGTACAGGTCGAACCCGACCCCGGCGATGTGCCCGGACTGCTCCCCGCCGAGCAGGTTGCCGGCGCCACGGATCTCCAGGTCCTTCAGTGCCACGTACATGCCCGCGCCCATTTCGGTGTGCTGGGCGATGGTGGCCAGCCGCTCGTGCGCGGTCTCGGTCAGCTCCCGCTCCGGCGGGAACAGGAAATAGGCGTAGGCGCGCTCACTGGCCCGCCCGACCCGGCCGCGCAGCTGATGGAGCTGGGCCAGCCCGTAGGTGTCGGCCCGGTCCACGATCAGCGTGTTGGCGTTGGGGATGTCCAGCCCGGACTCGACGATCGTGGTCGCCACCAGAACGTCGTGCTCGCGGTCCAGGAACTGGCCCATGATCAGCTCAAGCTTGTGCTCGTTCATCTGCCCGTGCGCCACCACCACCCTGGCCTCGGGGACCAGTTCGGCGACCCGGGCGGCGGCCTTGCCGATGGTGGCGACCCGGTTGTGCACGAAGAAGGTCTGGCCGTCACGCAGCAGTTCCCGGCGGATGGCCGCGGCGATCTGCTTCTCGTCATAGGGGCCCACCAGGGTGAGCACCGGGTGGCGCTCCTCGGGCGGGGTGAGGATGGTGGACATCTCCCTGATCCCCGCCACCCCCATTTCCAGCGTCCGCGGGATCGGCGTGGCGGACATGGCGAGCACGTCCACCTCGGTGCGCAGCCGCTTGAGGTATTCCTTGTGCTCCACCCCGAACCGCTGCTCCTCGTCGAGGATGACCAGGCCCAGCCGCGCGAACCGGGTCTCCGGCGACAGCAGCCGGTGGGTGCCGATCACCACATCCACCGTGCCGTCGGCGAGACCCGCGAGGGTGGCCGCCACCTCCGCGTCGCTCTGGAACCGCGACAGCGGCCTCACCACCACCGGGAATGGCGCATAACGCTCGCTGAACGTGGTGTAGTGCTGCGCCGCCAGCAGCGTTGTGGGAACCAGGACCGCCACCTGCCTGCCGTCCTGCACCGCCTTGAACGCCGCGCGGACCGCGATCTCGGTCTTGCCGTAGCCGACGTCGCCGCAGATCAGCCGGTCCATCGGGACCGGGCGCTCCATGTCCCGCTTCACTTCGTCGATGGCGCCGAGCTGATCGGCGGTCTCGATGTACGGGAAAGCGTCCTCCAGCTCCCGCTGCCAGGGCGTGTCCTGGCCGAACGCGTGCCCGGGGCTGGCCATCCTGGCCGAGTACAGCCGGATCAGTTCCGAGGCGATCTGCCTGATCGCCTTGCGGGCGCGGCCCTTCGTCTTGGCCCAGTCGGCACCACCGAGCCGGTGCAGGGCCGGTGCTTCCCCGCCGACGTACCTGGTGACCTGGTCGAGCTGGTCGGTGGGCACGTACAGCCGGTCCGGCGGGTGGCCCCGCTTGCCCGGCGCGTACTCGATGACCAGGTACTCGCGGATCGAGCCCTGCACGCTGCGGCTGGTCATCTCCAGGTAGCGGCCGACCCCGTGCTGTTCGTGGACAACGTAGTCGCCCACGCTGAGCTGCAGCGGGTCGATGCCGCCCCGGCGCCTGCTGGGCATCCGCCGGGTGTCCCTGGTGCCGGTGCGCCGGCCGGCCAGGTCCGCCTCGCAGATCACCGCGAGCCGTACCGGCTCCCAGGTGAATCCCTGCCCGATCAGCCCGGTCGTCACGTAGGGCACGCCAGGCTCCGGCGGCTCGCCGAGATCACCGAGCCGGGCTCCGAGCCCTTCGCCGCGCAGCATCTCCGCGAGCCGTTGCGCCGGCCCGTGGCCCTCGGTGACCAGCACGACCCGCCAGTTGCCGGCCAGCCAGCGCCGCACGTCGGCGAGCGCCCGGGTGGTGTCACCGCGGTAACTCTCCGCCGGCGCCGCCTCGATGCGCAACGCCCGCCGGCCCGCCCAGCGCTCCTCCTCACCCCCGGCGCCGTCCCCGGTGAGCGGGCCGCGGGCCGCCCCTTCCCCTGCCTGGCCGCCGAAGCTGCGGCCCGCTCCTTCACCTGCCTGGCCGCTGGCGCCGCGGCCCGCTCCTTCACCTGCCTGGCCGCTGGCGCCGTCGCTGGTGAGCGAGTCCGGGCTCCCGAATGGGGTGACCGTCCACCAGGGCAGGCCGAGTCTGTCTGCCGCCGCCCGGACCTCCGTGATCGACCGGAACGCCGCCGCCCCGAGATCGATGGGCGCCCGGCCGCCTGCGGCGGCGTTCACCCAGGACGCTTCCAGGAACTCCTGGCTGGTCCGGACAAGGTCGGCGGCGCGGGCGCGGATCCGTTCGGGATCGCAGGCGAGCACACGCCCCCCGGCCGGCACGTGGTCCAGCAGCAGTTCCATCCGGGGCGCGAGCGCCGGCGCGAACGCCTCCATGCCTTCCACGCAGATGCCGTCGGCGAGCTTGCCGAGTATCTCTGCCAGTCCAGGGTGATCGTCGGCCAGTTGCTTGGCCCGGTCCCGCACGGCCGGGGTCAGCAGCAGTTCCCGGCAAGGCGGTGCCCACAGCCCGTCGGGTGCCTCGCCCAGGCTCCGCTGATCGGCCACCCGGAAGTAGCGGACCTCTTCGACGGTGTCGCCCCAGAACTCCACCCGCAGCGGATGCTCCTCGGTAGGCGGGAACGCGTCGACGATGCCGCCGCGCACGGCCACCTCACCGCGCCGCTCCACCAGATCGGTGCGCGCGTAACCGATCTCGACCAGGCTGGTCAGCACCTCATCGAGATCGGCCGCCTGCCCTGCCCGCAGCGAGACCGGCGCGATGTCGCCCAGCCCGGAGACCATTGGCTGCAGCAAGCCCCGCACCGGGGTGACCACCACGCTGAGCGGGCCGGTCCGGGGGTCGGCCGGGTCAGGATGCGCGAGCCGGCGCAGCACCGCCAGCCTGCGGCCGGAGGTGTCCGAGCGTGGCGAGATCCGCTCATGCGGGAGTGTTTCCCAGGCAGGGAAGTAGGCCACGCTGCCGCCCGGCATCAGTGACGTGAGGGCATCGCTGAACTCCTCCGCTTCCCTGGCGGTCGCGGTTACCGCGAGCAGGAACCGCCGGTCTGGCTGGCCGCGTTCCCCGGGCAGCCCGGTGAGGGCGGCGGCCAGGAATGGCCGGAGCGCTGGCGGCGCGATGAAATCGGCACCGGGCGGGGCACCGGCCCCGGCCCCGCTGTCATGCTCCGGGCCCGGCGGGCCAAGTGCCTCTTGCAGTGCGGGATCGTCCGCGATGACGCTGAGTAGTCCGGCGAGGCTCATAGTGTCCTTCGCTAGGCAGCACAAACACCCGCACTTGTGCCAGGGAGGGTCCTGGCCAGAATGCGGGGCAGTTCCAGCTTATGGCCTAGCACAGGTGGGCTACGGCAGGATGCCGGGCGAACGGGGGGTTTCCCCCTCGGATATCGCTGGCGAAGGTAAGGCTATGAAGCCGTGGCATCGGNNCAGCCAGTGCGGCGGCAGCCGACAGCGCGGCGGCAGCCAGCTCCGTAACAGTCAGCCCGGCCGCCGACAGCTCCGTCACCGACAGCCCGGCCGCCGACAGCTCCATAACCGTCAGCACGGTTACCGACAGCGCAGCGGCCGACGGCACGGCCGCCGACAGCTCCGTAACAGTCAGCGCGGCGGCCGACAGCCCGGCCGCCGACAGCCCGGCCGCCGACAGCCCTGTAGCAACCAGCGCGGCGGCCGACAGCCCGGCCGCCGACAGCCCGGTCACCGACAGCCCGGTCACCGACAGTTCCGTGACGGCCGGCACGGCGCCAGCCAGCCCAGCCCACGACAGCCCGGCGCGCGACTTGCGAGTGCACGACATCCCAGTGCTCGGCGGCCTGGCGTCCGTCCGGGGAGCGCCCATCAGGTCAGCACCGGTCCGGGGAGCGCCCATCAGGTCAGGACCGGTCCGGGCAGTGTCTGTCCGTTCAGCGCCCGTCAGACCAGCGCCCGTCAAACCAGTGCACGGCGGCGCGGCCCCTGACCGGCCCGGCGACGACCTGTTCGCGCGCTACACCCGTGATTACGTCACGGGGCGGTTCGGCCAGCAGATCATGATCCTGCTCGCAGGCTGCACCACTGCCGGAACCGACCTGGGCGTTGACGCGCTACGGGCGGAGGGCACCGCCGACATCAGCGTCGGCCTCATCGATGACGACCAGCCGGTCACCAGCGCGGCGATCGGCGTCCACGAGTCACTCAAAGCCTGCGTCCAGGGCGACCTGAGGACCGTGCCGCTGCCGCCGCGCTCCCAGGACATCGTGCTGTGTTCCCTGCTCCTGCACCGGGTCAGGCATGCCGAACTCGTGCTCGACCGGCTGGTCGCAGCGATCAAGCCAGGGGGGTTGCTGCTGCTGCGCTTCTGTGACCGCGACAGCGCGGCGGGTTTCCTCGACCGCAGGCTGCCCCGTGTCATCCGGGGCCTGATCTGGCGTAACCGGCGACCTGGGGAACCCGGCCCGCACCCGGCTGTGTACGAGCGGCTGACGTCAGCGCGAGGCGTTCAGGCGTATGCGCTGAAGCGCGGCCTGGTGATATCGGAACGCACGGTGCTGGGCGGACTGGCCGGCCAGCTGAGCGGGCCGGCTGGCTTCCTGGCCGTGCAGAAGGTCATCGCCCGCCTGTCAGGTGGCCGGCTGACAGTCGCACACGAGGAACTCCTTTACGTCCTGCGCAAGCCGGAGAACCGGTTCGCCCGGGTGATCTGACCGGGCTACGGGCCGGCGCTGGCGCCGGCTACCTTCCAGCTCCTGGCGGGCCGTGGCGTACCGGGCCGTCTGCCTGGCCTGCCTGTTGCGGCCGGAGTACCCTCAGGCATGCCCGGCGGAAAAGGGGGGCACGGGGAGTTGTGCCCACGTGACGGGCAACCGCCGGACGGAGGTGGACGTGACCGCTGAGGCTGCGTCCGGGGTGGTCGCTGACTTGGCGAGTCTTCCTTCCTGGACGCTGGACGAAAGCCAGCTGGCTGACCTGGAGATGCTGCTGTCGGGTGCGTTCGCACCATTGACCGGGTTCATGATGTCTGCCGAGGTTGCGGCAGTGTGCGAGCAGGGCACGCTGCCCGACGGAACCCCGTGGCCGGTCCCGGTCACGCTCGATGTTCCGGGAAACGCCGCACCCTCGGCTCAGCGACGGCTGGTGCTCAATGACCCAGAAGGTACGCCTCTCGCCGTGCTGGACATCGCCGAGCGGTCTGCTGCCCTGGTGCCGCCGCCCGCGCAGGCTGGCGCGGGAGGCCGGCACGCGCGCACCGCCGGCTACCCAGCCGATGCCCTGATCCGGCTGAGTGGCCAGGTCGTCCCCTGCCGTGAACCCGAGCACGGCCCGTTCCGGCAGCTGCGCAAGCCGCCGGCCACGGTGCGGGCGGAACTGGGCGAGGGGCCTGTCCTCGCGTTCGTCACCCGGCGGCCGCTGAACGCGCGGCACATCGGCCAACTGCGTCATCTGGCTGGGCAACTACGGGCACGGCTGCTGCTGCTACCACTGATCGCGGGACCGGCCGAGGTGGTGGTCCGGCCTGATGCACTGGTGCGGTCCGTGCGCGCGGCCACACGGCACCTGCCCCCCGGCACACTCGTCGTACCGGTGCCGCTGGCCCCACGCGACGTCGCTCAGGAGCAGGAAGTCGCCCTCCGGGCACTGGTGGCGGCCTCCTACGGTGCTAGCCACCTGTTCAACGACGAACTGTCGGCGCCCGCGGGCAGGGTCACGGCGATTCCCGTGATGTCCGCTGGTGACTGGGCATACGACCGGGCCGCCGAGGTGTGGCGCCCGCTTTCCCTCATCGAGCCCGGCACCGAGCGAGCCGACCTGGCACTGGGTGAACTGGAAGACCTGCTGGACCGCGGCGAGGAGGTACCTGCCTGGTTCACCCCGCCCGCCGTGGCGGCCGAACTCCGCCGTGCCCGGCCACCCCGCAGCGAACGTGGCCTGGTCATCTTCCTGACCGGCCTGTCGGGTTCTGGCAAGTCCACCATTGCCAGGGGCCTGCGGGATGCGCTCAGTGAACGAGGTGACCGCACGGTCTCCCTGCTCGACGGGGATCTCGTGCGGGAGCTGCTCTCAGCGGGCCTGACCTTCTCGCGGGATGACCGCGATCTGAACATCGCCCGGATCGGGTTCGTGGCCACGGAAGTGGCACGCCACGGCGGTATCGCAATCTGCGCCCCGATCGCGCCCTACGCGGCGGCGCGTGCCCAGGTGCGCAACATGGCGCGTGAGGTAGGAGACTTCCTGCTCGTCCACGTGGCCACACCCGCCCAGGTGTGCGAGGCGCGTGATCGCAAGGGCCTGTACGCCAAGGCCCGGGCAGGCCTGATCGACAACTTCACCGGCGTCTCCGATCCCTACGAGGAACCTCAGGACGCCGAACTCACGATCGACACCTCGGTCATGAGCCGTCAGCAGTCAATCGATGCTGTGCTGCGGCTGCTCTCCATGGGTGGGTGGCTGGCAGGGGGCGAACCCGGCGGGCCGGCGTAATCCCTGGCCGGCCAGGCCCGTGATAGCAGCCCCTATCGACCACGTCCCGCTGTGCCGGCCGGGAGCCGGCCATAACATGGTCGTTTCGGGTCGTGATCCCGGCCACGTCGTGGGCAACCGGCCGGGTGCGGGCGGGGCCGTGGTCGATTCGGGCTGCTCCCGCGACCAGAACTGACCACGCCTGCGGGGAGCGGCTCGCCACGAGACGAGCAGTGGTCAGGAAGGGCTGCTATCACAACCCCAAATCACCACAGCCAGCCGATCCAGGCTCGCTACGTGGTCATTTGGGGCGGCTTCCAGCCCCAAATGACCACGTCCTGGCAGGTCTATTCCCCCCAGCACCGTGGAACATGGCAAGTAAGACCTGCTATCACGGCCCGAACCGACCACGTTCCCTGCTCGCGGGGAGCGTGGCGCGCACCGCTCGGCAGCGAACCGGTGCAGCGTCCGCTCCGCCACCACCACCACGCCCTGCCGACCCAGCAAGATCCCGATCTTCACCACCGGAACCCCGGCCTTGACCCACCCGGTGATCTGCTCGCGGCGGGCCTCCAGCTCCGCCCACCCCTGCCCGTGCCCGTCCGGCCGCGCCGGCCGGACCACCGGCACGACCTGCCCGACCAGCTCATCGGTGAGCTGCTCCTCACCCCCCTCCCGCGACAGGCCGGCCGCCACCGCGGCCGTCACATACCGCTTGCCCGTCTTGCGGTCAACACCCGCCTGCCCGGCCACCGCCCGCTCGCTCTTACCCGCGAGCCAGGCCCGCAGCGCCTCACCAATCTCAATCACTGACACCTCCCGGAACACCATCCCGGCGACCTCCCAGCCGCTCGACTGGGAAGATCAAACCGGGATGACGCAGGACCAACGACGCGAAACGCCGCTGGTCCCACTACTGGCGACCGGGTGGTCCCATGCTCATGGCGGAAAACCCCTCAACCTGGTCCCATGCCACTGGCGGATGACAATCACACCTAGATCGACCATGGCACCGGCGGATCAGCCTGACGCGGGTGGGGCTGAACCCGGGGTGGGGTCGCCGGGCGGACCGGGCAGCCGTTATCCTACTCAAATGGTGGAGAATGTGCCCGCTGTCCGCGGCTGCCGTCGTCTCGCGGCCAAGGGGCACGCGACCACGCAAGCAGCCAGTAGGGAGGCCGCATGTCGGTCAATCCGGCACTGACCCTGGGATCGTTCCTGGTCGCGATCATGGTTGGCTTGACCGGGATGGGTGGTGGAGCACTGCTCACACCCATGCTGATGCTCGTCTTCGGCGTCCCGCCCCTCGCCGCCGTCTCCAGCGACCTCGTCGTGTCGGCCATCACCAAGCCGGTCGGCGCTCTCGTGCACCTGCGGCGTGGCACGGTCAACCTCAGCCTGGCCGGGTGGCTCAGCATCGGCTCGGTGCCCAGTGCCTTTCTCGGGGGCCTGCTCGGATGGTGGCTCGGGCCAGGCGGCCGGGTGCAGACGGTCACCGCGCGGGCGACCGGGATCGTGCTCCTGATAGCCGCGGTCGGCATCGGGTTCCGGGCCTTCCAGGCCCTGCTAGCCCGGGGCGGGACAGGTCAGCGTTCTCCCCGGGAGCAGGCCAGCGGCCCGGCCCTGGCCACGGAGCAGGCAAGCGCAGCGCCGCCTTTTGTCATGCGCAAACTTCCTACTCTACTGATCGGTATAGTAGTTGGACTGGCGGTGGGGGTGACCTCCACCGGATCAGGCACGCTGGTCATCGCGGGGCTGGCCGCGCTGTACCCGGCGCTTCCCCCGAACCGTCTGGTCGGGACCGACCTCGCGCAGGCGGTGCCGATGGTCCTGGCCGCCGCCCTCGCCCACCTGATCGCCGGTGACGTCCAGATGAACGTCACCGCGCCGCTGCTCATCGGCGGGATTCCCGGCGTCATCATCGGCTCGCTGCTTGCCTCGCGGGCTCCCGGGACCGCGCTCCGGCCAGTCCTCGGCGTGGTCATCCTGGGCTCGGGGCTCAGCCTGCTCGGTCTCAGCCCAGCCACACTGGCGGTGGTCCTGGTCTGCGTGGCAGCCGGTGGGGCGGGCTTTGTGATCACGGCGCGCAGCCGGCGGGCGTCCCAGCCGGCCAGCACAGAGCAGATGGCAGCTGCTCAGCGCCGGCCGGTGGCACAGCGCCAGCCAGCGGAAGACCACCGCCCGGAGCACAGGCCGGCGGCAGGGCACCGCCCGGCACCGGAGCACCGGCCGGCGGCAGAAATGGAATGACAGCACGCGGCGACGTCATCGCACCGCGGGCTCGGAAACCCGGAGCTAGTCCTCGTCCTCTGCTCTCGCGCCCTCGTCGATCCGCGTGCGTATCGAACGGAACCGGTTCACCAATGCCCCGGACATGGCGTCACGCTGGCGCGAAAGCACGATGTAGCTGACTATCCCGCTGACCCCTACGGCGAGCACGAGCAGCAGCAGGCCGCGGGCACCAGCGAGGTAGAAGAGGCCGGTGGCGGCGACGAACAGCAGAATTCTGGCCGTGGTGTAGGCGAATGTGGCGCGCATAACTCACCCAGCTTATGCGGATCCAGGGCGGGCCGTTCTACGAGGATCTCTGCCAGCAGACGCGGGTCGATGTTTCCGCCAGACAGGATGGCGACCCGGGCCTCGGCGGGCGGCAGGTCACGTTCGCGCAGCAGGCACGCGGCCACCGCCACCGCTCCACCGGGCTCGGCTACCAGATGCGCCTCCACCGCCAGCCGCCGCACCGTCTCGCGTATCTCGTCCTCGGTGACGGTCACGACGTCATCCACGTGCCTGAGGATGTGCTGCAGCGGCACCGCGCCGACCTGTTCTACCCGCAGCGCGTCAGCGATGGTCCGCTGCGTGTTCCCGGCCGGCCAGGCGACCTGGCGGCCCTGCCGCAGCGAGTCGCGTGCGTCGGCTGCCAGTTCCGGCTCCACCCCGATCACCTTCGCCCCGGGGCACAAGGCGGTGATGGCGGCAGCAACACCGGAGATCAGGCCACCACCGCTGACCGGAACCACGATCAGATCGGCCCCGGGACAATCAGCCGCGATCTCCAGGCCGATAGTGCCCTGCCCGGCGATAACCGCCCGGTCGTCAAAGGGCGGGATGAGCGTGTATCCGTGCTGACTGATCAGTTCCTGGGTGGCCGCCACGCGCGCGGCCAGCGTGGGCTCAGTGGTTACGATCCGCGCGCCGAGCCGGCGGGCAGGAGCCACCTTGATGGCCGGCGCGTTGTGCGGAACAACGACCGTGGCCGGCACGCCGAGAAGGGCTGCTGCGTAGGCAACTGCCTGAGCGTGATTGCCGCTGGAATGGGCTACCACCCCCCGTTCGCGCGCCGGGCGAGGAAGTGCGCTGATGGCGGCATAGGCGCCGCGCAGCTTGAAGGAACCGGTCAGTTGCAGCGATTCGGCCTTGATCAGCAGGCGGGGCCGGGCGCCGGGGAACGGCAGCAGCGGAGTCCGGACGGCGACCCCCGACAGGCGGCCGGCCGCAGCCCGGATTTCTTCGACCGATACCAGCGACGGCACCCGCCCACCCTATGACTGCGCGGCGTCCCGGGTCGGGCGTGGTGGCACATGAATGCCGGTACCTGATTTTCCGGAAAATGCGACAGAAAACGGGTCTGGTTCCGCAAGACTGAGAACAGGCTCCGCTAACGGAGATCAGGAGGGGTGAAGCGTGGAAAGGAACAGTGAGCGACTTCTTACTCCGGGGGAGGTCGCGGCCCTTTTCCGAGTCGACCCGAAGACGGTTACCCGGTGGGCGGCATCCGGCCGCATCAGCAGTATCAGGACCCCCGGTGGGCACCGGCGATTTCGCGAGTCCGAAGTCCGTGCCTTGCTCCGCGGGGAACCGCAGGTGTCCGGAGACCTCCCACCGGCGACATGACAGGCAGCCGGGGCGGCAACACCGTACGGTCTGCACGCGCATAGGGCCCAGCGTGGACGGGCCGGCTGGGGCACGGCCACGCACCCCTGCCCTCCCGGGCAGGTACCGCGCCCTTGGTTCGCCGCATGCGGCAGCCGCCCCCGGATCAGCCCTTGTCAGCCTGATCCTGTCCGGAGCGTTTCCGGTCAGCCAGGAACGCCTCGAACTGACGCCGGAGCGCTTCGTCCCCCTCCCGCCACCGGCGTCGGCGAGCCTCCAGTTCCTGCTCGGACACTGCCTGCTGGGCGAGGCGCGCGTACTCCGGGTCGGCAGGTCCCACCTCGACGTAGGCATCGCCCACGACACGGCTGTCCCGGTCCATGGCCGACTCGGGAGCCATGAGGTTTCCGTTGGGGAGCCTAATCACGAACATCACGCACCACTTTAGATGCCGTAGCGCACGTTGAAGTAGA
>DPMS01000875.1 GCA_003541285.1 Actinomycetota bacterium | reverse complement strand
TCCTGCTCCAGGCCTCCTGAAACGCGGGGCGCACCCTAGACATGCGTTCGGCGATCGAGCGCTCCGAGGGGGTCGCCTCGTCGGCTGTGCGGAGGTGCTGGCGGCGTGCGGCGGTGACTGCCGCGGTTGTGGTGGTCATGTTCGCGGCGGCCACCGCCAGGTTCTTCGTGGTTCCGGCGCAGGGCATGCCCGCTCATGTGGACGCGGTCGTCGTGCTCGACGGCCCCGGCAACTCCGGCCGCCTCGCCACCGCTTGGCGGCTGGCGGAGCAGCGCCGCGCGCCGACGCTCCTCATATCGAGGGGAACGAAGCAATCGGAAACCGGCGGCTGCCCTCCGCCGGTGCGGGACGTCAAAGTGATCTGTTTCAATCCCGCGCCCGCCACCACACAGGGCGAAGCTGAGTTCGCCGGGCGCCTCGCCAGGCAGCACCGCTGGAAGTCGGTGGCCCTGGTGACCATAGGCCCGCAGGGCACCCGGGCACGCCTGCGGATGAGCCGCTGTTTCGCCGGGAAGATCTACGTAGTGACGGCACCGCTGCCGGCGATGCAGTGGCCCTATGAAATCGCTTACGAGTGGGGGGCTACGCTCAAGGCACTGTTTCTCCGGCGCAGTTGCTGACCCGCCTGAGCCTTGCCGCACATAGCCAGCACCGCGAGCAACATGAACCTGCTCCGCCAGGACGCCCACCGCATCGGCTCCGTTGCGTATAACGGTGCGGTCACCGATACTTTGAGAGTCCAACGTGCTCGCAAGCCGGGGGTGAGGTCCGCAGACCGAGGAGGCATCTTCCCGAAGAGCCGGGCAGGCAAGCGTTCCCAGGCTGCCGCGGCCCGGCTCTGGGCAAGGGGAGGCCTGGTAACTGGCTACCACGGCAGTTCCGAGCGGGGGATCATGGTTTCTAGATGTCGCGGTCGGTGTACGCACATCTGCGCAGGCCGGGTTGCTGCACGCTCTTGGCATCTGCCTGAGACACCTGGCTGCGTATGACCGCTTCCAATCCGCCACGTAGCGAAGTATCCGATTCCCAACCTGCCGGAAGCGATTCACGGTCGCTTTCTGCAAGTGTACGGCGGGGAGCTCTCTGGGTCGTCGCAAGCAACGTGCTGCTGCGCATGGCCAATCTCTTGCTTACAGCCGTTGTGGCGCGTATCCTTTCTCCGCACGACTTCGGTGTTTTCGCGGTGGCGCTGACCGCCTACGTTATCGTGTCCAGCATCAGCGACCTGGGGGTCTCATCGTGCTTGATACGGGCCGACCTGGATATTGATAGTCTCGCGCCAACCGTCGCTACCATCTCGGTCTTGTCGGGCGCAATACTCGCTGCCGTAATGGCCGCCTTCGCCAGCCCTATCGCGACCGCGCTCGGGTCGGCGGCGGCTGCCGGCCCGATCAAGGTCATGTCACTTGCCGTGCTGCTCGTGGGTGTATTCGCGGTACCGAACTCCCAGATGGTCAGAGACTTCAAGCAGGACAAGATTTTCCTGGCCAATGCCATCAGTTTCGTTCCATCCACCGTGCTGCTCATCGTCCTGGCAAAATCCGGGAGTGGCGCCATGGCCTTTGCGTGGTCCAGGGTGGTCGGCCAGTTTGTTTTGGGCAGCGTGCTGATCGCCGCAGCGCCACGGCACTACCGGCCCGGACTCACGCGCAGTGCCCTATCCGTGACCTTCAGGTTCGGAATACCGCTGGCTGGCGCTAACTTTGTGAACTATATTCTCCTCAACGTCGATTACGCATTCGTCGGTCACCTCCTTGGCGCCGCTGAACTTGGCGTGTATATGCTGGCCTTCACTTTGGCATCCGCACCGTACAGCCTCCTGGGCGCAGTGATCAACAACGTATCCATGCCCGCGTTCTCCCGGGTCAAGCACGACCCAGCCCTCTTGAAGAATGCCATGACTATCGCGCTGCGCGGAATCTCGCTGATAGTGATGCCGATGTGTGGCATGATGATAGCACTCGCCCGCCCGCTCGTACTGACGTTGTACGGTCCAAAATGGGCAGCATCGGCTAATGTGCTCGGAGTTCTCTCGCTCTACGGTGCGGTTTTCATGGCATGTCTGCTATTCGCAAACATGCTCACCAGCCTCGGCCGGACTAAATTTCTTTTCGTCCTTCAGCTGATCTGGATTGGCACCCTAGTTCCTGCCATGGCGCTGGGCGTGCACAAGGACGGCGTCGTAGGTGCGGCATACGCTCATGTAGCAGTCATTGTTCCTATCGTCCTGCCGAGTTACCTGCTAGTCCTGAAGCGTGTTACAGGCGTCCGCTTCACAGCGCTGGGGAAGGCCGCCCTGCCTGCGCTCCTTGCTTCGTCGGCAGCGGCGCTCGCGGCTCGTGGCGCAGCCTCCCAGTTCAACAGCCCGCTAGCCCAGCTCATAACCGGGCTCGCGGCCGGCGGGGTGACCTACGGCATTTGCGCCGGACAGCAAGCGATAGCCATGTTCGGGCGGGGGCGGGCCGCTGAGCGTGTTCTGCACTTCTACAGCACTGCGGCCCGGCTGGTGGGCCTGCCGGCCGCCGGCCGGGCGAAGCACTCTGCCAGGTACGGCAGGATACGTGCCGCAGAAGCGCTCAACGACACCGGCCCCATTCGCGGGAGCATCCTGGCGAACCAGGGAAGGCGACTGGGTGCCGATGGCCTCGAAGACCTGGCATCCCACGCCAGCTTTCCCTATGCCTACCGCCAGGCTGGCTGGCTGGCCCAAGCGGTTGCGTTGCATGAACGCACCCTCGCCGACCAGGAACGGCTGCTCGGTCCGGACCACCCCCACACACTGGCGGCCCGCACCAACCTCGCCTATACCTACCGCCAGGCAGGCTTTCTGGCGAAAGCGATTACTCTCTACGAACGAGCCCTGGCCGACTGGAAGCGGCTGCTCGGCCCCGACCACCCGAGGGCCCTGCGCTGCAGCAACTATCTCGCCGCCGCCTACTGCGAAGCGGGACGCCCGGCAGAGGCGATCCCCCTCTACGAACAGACCCTCGCCGACCGGCAGCGCCTGCTCGGCCCCGACCACCCCAGCACCCTGCGCTCCAGCCACTACCTCGCCAGGGCCTACCGCGAAGCGGGACGCCTGGCAGAAGCGATCCCCCTCTACGAGCGAACCCGCGCCGGCTGGCACCAGCTGCTTGGCCCCGACCACCCCAGCACCCTGCGCTCCAGCCACCACCTCGCCAGGGCCTACCGCGAAGCGGGACGCCCGGCAGAAGCGATCCCCCTCTACGAACAAACCCTCGCACGCTGTGGCGAGGTGCTGGGCAAAGATCACACATTGACCCGCAGGGTGCGCCGCAACCTCAGCGTGACCCAGGAGCTGACAGCTAGCCAGGGTCGTCACCCAGATCCTGGCGGGCAAAGG
The DNA here is from genome assembly GCA_003541285.1 of Actinomycetota bacterium. Lineage (GTDB taxonomy): Bacteria > Actinomycetota > Actinomycetes > Streptosporangiales > Streptosporangiaceae > UBA9676. The sequence goes on along the minus strand of DPMS01000875.1, from coordinate 747 downwards.
GAAAAGACGCGTCATCAGTACGACGCGGAGACGGCCGACAGCCGGTAGACGGCGCAGCCGTAACCGTGGCCAGGTCCATGCCACAAGCGCCGCGCTCCCTCCAGCCCAGTTGCTGACCGCATCTGTCGCTGAGGCACCAGCCGGGCATACCGGCCCACAGCTAACTTCCGGCAAATCCTTCGCGAATGCGTCAACCAGTTGACCCAGCCGGGCGTCTCCCCTATGGCGCCCAGGCACTCGTCCGGGCTCTGCGGCGGACTGCCGTGAGCGCCGTACGGCCCAGCGCGGCGCTACAGGAGAGCTATGTTGGGGGTTCACGTGGCTGGCCAGGCCGTTGCTGTTCGCTATCTCGCTGACAGCTGCATCGCGCTGCGGCATGCTGCGCGTCCAGCCAGCAGGACAAGCAGGCACCCGCGCCGGACAGCGGAGGCCGGCGCCGACGGTACCGTCGCTGCGATGCCAGGACAGAACGGCGGCGCGCTGGACGTCGCGTGGCTGGTGCGGCGTGCTGCCGGGGGGGACCGGTGGGCATGGGAACGCCTGGTAGACCAGTACGCCCGGCTGATCTGGGCGATGACCCGCGACTTCAAGCTGGGAGAAAGCGACGCCGCTGACGTCCCCCAGGCGACCTGGCTGCGCCTGCTGGAGCACATCGACCGCCTGGAGCACCCCGCCCGCCTCGCCTCCTGGCTGGCGGCCACCGCACGCCACGAGTGCCTGCGCGCCGCCGCCGCACGCCAGCAGAAC
>DPMS01000880.1 GCA_003541285.1 Actinomycetota bacterium | reverse complement strand
GTCCATCTTGCGCGCCTTGCCAGCTGCGACCGGCGACGACATCCGCCCGGTGCCGAGCAGGTCGAGTACGGCGGCGCGTTCCACGCCGAGCGCATCGGCGAGGGCCAGCACCTCGGCGGCGCCCTCGATCAGGAAGCACAGCCATGCATTGGTCACCAGCTTGAGCCGGGTGCCCGCGCCAGCTTTCCCCAGCCACCGGGCCGACTGCCCGATCGCACCGAACACCGGCTCCAGCACCGTCTTCGCCCGATCGGGGCCGGAAGCGAAGATGGCCAGCTCCCCTGCCTCGGCAGGGGCCCGGCAGCCGGAGACAGGCGCGTCCACAAAGTCGCCATCAGGGCGCTGCGCGGTGACCGCGCCCGCCAGTTCCCCGATGGCCGCCACCCCAATGGTGCCCATCTGTGCCCAGACCGCGCCGGGCCGCATCGCGGTGAGCATGCCCTGCTCCAGCGCTACTGACCGCACCGCGTCCGCGTCGGCGAGCATGGTCACCACCACATCGGCGGACGCCACCGCATCGGCCGGATTCCTGTGCACCACTGCGCCCATCCCGCCCAGGATGGTGGCAGGCGCGGGCGTCCGGTTCCACACATCGACCTGCAGCCCGGCCCGGAGCAGGTTGCGTGCCATGCCGGCGCCCATCGTGCCGATACCCAGCACCGCCACGCGAGGGCGTTGCGGCGTGGAATTTTCTCCGGTGAGGGTCATGAGTAATGCCTCTCTGCTCCGGTGCCGGATCTGCTCCGGTGCCGGACCGGTCACTGGCCCGGCCGACTGCATGATGTCACCCGGCGGCGGGCGCACACCAACCGCCGATAGCTCCCTGCCCGGCTGGGCGGCTGAATCACCTGCCCGGCGAGTTCCGGCCCGGCCGGGAAGGCCCGGCCGTGATCCGGGTACGCCAGGCCACCACCGTGGCCAGCCCCCCGGCCACCGCACCGGCGAGCATCGCGGCCCGGTCGCCCTGCGCGCTGGCCGCGCCATCACCGTGGCTCGCCGCGATCGCGATGGCCGGCAGCAGTGCCGCGCCGATCGCGGCGCCGATCTGGCGGCTGGTGTTGATGACTCCGCCGACCAGCCCCTGGTCCTGGTCGGCCATGCCGCGGCTGGCGCTGACCAGGGCACCGAACGCGGTTCCGGCGGTCCCGAAGCCCACGAACGTCACCGCTGCCAGCAGCGGGCTGTAGGTGCCCGTGGCGGGCAGCCGGGTGAGCACCAGGAAGCCGATGGTGGCAACGAGGTTGGTCAGCACCAGCAGTCGCCGGAGGCCGAGCTTGGCGGCCAGCCGGGCGCCGAACATCCCGGCGGTGAAGCCGACGACGCCCTGGGGGGCAATCGCGAGCCCGGCCATCAGCGGTGAGTCGTGCAGCACCTGCTGGAAGTACAGGGAGAGCACGAGCATCTCGCCGCCATTGTACACCCCCAGCAGCAGGATCAGTGAGTAGGCGCGGCGCACGCCCGGGCGGCGCAGCAGGCCGATCCGGATCAGCGGGTCGGGGTGGTGCGCTTCCACGGCCAGGAAACCCACCGCCGCGGCGATGGCCACCAGCAGGGCGCCGCCGACCACGGGCGAGGCCCACCCGAGCGTGTTCCCCCGCGAGACGGCGAACACGACCGCCGCCACCGCCCCGGTGATGAGCAGGGCACCGGTCACATCCAGCCGCCGCCGCACCCGGCCCGTGCCGGCCCGGCCGAGCAGGAACGGTGCCGCGATCGCGGCTGCCACCCCAACCGGCACGTTCACCAGGAACACAGCCCGCCAGGAGGCGTACTGCACCAGCACTCCGCCGAGTACCTGCCCGGTCACGAAGCCGATGGACGAGGTCGCCCCGTAAAGCCCGAGCGCGCGGGTCCGCTGCGGTCCCTCAGGGAAGCCGGTGGTGATCAGTGAGAGGGCGGCAGGGGCGACGATCGCCGCGCCGGTGCCCTGCACCACCCGGGCGGCCACCAGCAGAACGGGGTCTTGCGCCAGGCCACCAGCCAGCGAGGCGGCGGAGAACAGCAGCAGGCCGGCCACGAACAGGCGGTGCCGCCCGAACAGGTCGGCTGCCCGGCCGCCGAGGATCAGCAGCCCGCCGAACGCGATCGCGTACCCGGTGACGACCCACTCGACCGCCGCGGCCGGGAAGTGGAGTTCGCGCTGGATCGAGGGGAGGGCGACATTGACGATGCTGAAGTCGAGCACCACCATGAACGCCGCGGTGAGGATGAGGATCAGGCCCGCGCCGCGGTAGCGGGGGGCGGGCTGGCTGGCGTTCCCGGCCTCGCTTGGACGCTGAGCGGGCCCGGTGTTGTGGGCCTGGGCGAGGTTCTGGGCCTGGGTCCGAGTGACGGGGTGCGATGACAGAGCTGATGACGGGGGCCGGGTGGTCGCCTGAAGCATCTACCTGTTCCGATACGCAACGTTTCGTTTTATGTTGAGTGTAGCGTCGTGCGAATGAGGCCTATTCCGCGGGTCCCGGTCCCGGCTCCCGGTGGTCGCGCACCCGCTGATCGCGTACCCGCTGATCGCGCACCCGGTGATGGCGTGCGCCGTGGCCGGCCCCGCAGCGAGGAAGCCGACCGGGCGATCCTGCGGGCCGCCACCGAACTCCTGGCCGAACGCGGGCTGGCAGGGATGTCCATCGAGGAGGTGGCCGCCCGTGCCGGGGTGGGCAAGGCCACGGTCTACCGGCGGTGGCGCTCCCGCGGCGCGCTCGCGCTCGACGCCTTCGTGCGGGAGTTCCAGGGGCTGCAGCCGGTACCCGACACCGGCACGCTCCGCGGTGATCTGCTCGCCGCACTGCGGGCGTGGGCGCGGGCGGTCACCCGCACCCCGATGGGCAAGGTGCTGCTCGGGCTCGTCGCCGAGGCGCAGCACGACCCCGCCCTGGCGGAGGCCTGGCGGCTCCAGGTCATGGAGCCGCTACGGGCACGGCGCACCGTCATCATCAAGCGGGCAGTGGACCGCGGCGAGATCCCGGCCAGCACCGATCCCGACGTGGTGCTCGATCTCCTCTATGGCGCGTCCTACCACCGCCTGCTCCACGGCCACCGCCCACTGACCGACGCCTTCATCCGTGATGCGGTGGACATGATCTTCGCCGGCCTTGCCCCGGGAAGCCTGCCGAGCGACCCGGCGCGCAACTGACCTGAAACCGGCCTAGCCGGGGCCTAGCCGGGATCGCCGCCGGGCTTCCGCCGCGGACGGCGAACTGGAGACGGCCCATCCGGGCGCAGGGCCTGCATCCACTCCTCGGAAGGATCTGGCCGGGCATCCGGGGCAGGCCAGGTTTCCCGGGC
>DPMS01000334.1 GCA_003541285.1 Actinomycetota bacterium | reverse complement strand
AGCCCGGAACCCGGCCCGGCGTTCGGCGGCCAGTGGCGCCAGGGCGGCAGCGGCCAGCGGCAGCAGGCCGGCCACGGCGAATGCCGCCGGGTATCCCGCCCGGCGGATGATGAGGGCCAGGACGGGCGGGGTCGCCGCTGCCAGAAGGTTCTGCCCGGTGTTCTGGATGCCCAGGGCGCGGCCCGCCCAGGCGGGTCCCGCATACTCGGCGACCGCGGTGAAGGCCAGGCCGTTGGTGCTCACGGCCAGCACCGCGGCTGCCACGAGGACTCCGACCGCCAGTACCGGACGCAGCACCGCAGCCAGGACCAGCGTCAGCAGGACGAGGGCGATCGCCAGGGACAGGATCCGCATGGGGCGCATGCGGCTGCCCACCCGGTCTGACCACAGGCCTGCCCCCAGCCGGGAGGCCGCACCCGCGATCGCCGCGGCGGCCAGCACCGATCCGGCCACCGGCGCCGGCCAGCCACGGACGTCCACCAGGAAGACCAGAGCGAAGGTGGCAACGGCGAACTGCGGTACGACCAGCAGTGCGCTCGCTGCGTGGATCCGCCACAGCACGCTCGTCCGGTATGGCGAGCCCGGCTGCTGGTGTGCCTGGGCGCGGACCCGGACTGGGTCGCGCACCACGGCCGCCACCACGGCGGCGGCAGCCAGGCAGAACCCGCCCAGGAAGGCCAGCGCCGCGGCCAGGCCACGAGCCGACAGCGAGGGCAGGGCGAGCGCGGCGGCCGCCACTCCCAGCGGCTGCGCACTCTGCCGGATGCCCATCGCCAGCCCACGCTGGCGGACTGTGAACCAGCCGAGGATGAGGCGCCCGCTTGCCGCATAGACCGAGGCTCCCGCCGCCCCCGCCACCACCAGGCTTGCGCCCAGCATGACCATCCCCCGCGCCCAGATGGCGGCCAGGAGCACCAGGCCTGCCAGGGTCAGGCCGCTGGCCAGGACCAGCCGCTCGCCCCAGCGGTCGGTGGCGGCGCCCCAGGCGACCAGGGTGAGCAGCAGGCCGGCGGTCGGGCAGGCCACCAGGACGCCGGCCTGCGGCAGCGAGAGGCCGCCCGCGCGCAGCGCCGGTATGAGATAGGCCAGCCCGTACTGGAAGGTGGCGCCAGCGGTCAGCGCGGCCGTGCCCGCGGCGAGGATCAGCCAGCGCCGGGCCGGGCTCTGGTCACCCTGCCCGCCGTCTTCAGGTCTGCTCACATTCTGATCATAACTGTCCGGATAATGAGACATCCGGGGGCGGCGCGAGGCAGCGTGCGCAGGACGTTCCCGGGGAACGGCATGGCCGGATGGGAGGGCATGGCCGGATGGGCCGCTGCGGCCTCTGGGGGTGCGGCGGCGCGCAGTGGCGAGGGTCAGTCGCTGACCGGGGTCTCAGCCTCCGTGCAGCGTGCCGTCACCCGCGGGGGCCGCGGCCGGATCCGCGCCCGGCTCCGGCGAGCCGTCGCTCGCCGCCTTAGAGGGTCCCGGCGTGGTGCCCGCCGCGTCGCTGCTGGCACCAGCGGCCTGCGCCGCGGTCTCCGGCTGCGCGCGCCGCTGCGAGCGCCAGAACCAGACGATCCCGGCGGCAGTGAGGATGGCGGCGACGTACATGTTCAGGCGCAGGCCGAGGAAGTGCTCGGACGGGTCCACCCGCAGCGACTCCTCGAAGATCCGGAAGGCGGAGTATCCGGTCACGTACAGCGCGAACAGGCCGGGCGGCTTGATGGAGCGGTGGTGGCCCAGCCACACCAGCAGGGCGGCGAGCAGCAGATTGAAGATCAGCTCGTACAGGAACGTCGGATGGAAGGTGCTGTAGGCCGCATACCCGGCGGGCCGGTAGGCGGGCGCGACCTCCAGTCCCCAGGGCAGGGTGGTCGGGCCGCCGAAGAGTTCCTTGTTGAAGTAGTTGCCGATGCGGCCGATCGCCTGCGCCACCAGCAGGGCCGGTGCCACCGCATCCATGAACATGCCCACGTTTGCGCCCTGCCGCCGTACCCGCCAGGCCCCCACCACCGCGGCCAGTGCGACGCCGCCCCAGATCCCCAGGCCGCCATCCCAGACGGCGAAGACGCCGTACCAGTGGTGCGGGATGTACTTCGGGGTGGTGAGGTCGAAGTAGATGCGGCCGCCGACGATCCCGGCCGGCACCGCCCAGATGGCCACGTCGCCGACGAGCCCCAGGTCGCCGCCCTGCGCCTTCCAGCGGCGCTGCGTGATCAGGATCGCCAGGGTGATCCCGACGACGTACATCAGCCCGTAGAAATGGATGAACGCCGGGCCGATGTGGAAGCCGTTGACCGGCGGGCTCGGTATGTGCAGGGCCGTGAGCATGTGCGGGGCCATGGACTGAGCGTAGCCTGACAGGGCGGGTGCGGGTGCCGGCCGGGGCAAGGCCGGCAGTGGCCGGGCTCGGCATCCTCACCGCGATGCTGTGACCGGGCTCCCGCCTGGCCCTGATCCACCTCGGTGACTCACCGGCCTACCTGCTGCGCGGGGCGGGCTTTTCCAGATCACCCACGACCACTCCTGTGTCCAGTCGCCGGTCGACGCAGGCCAGCTCACCCCCGGCGGGGCCGGGTCGTGCCCGCAGCGGTCATCCGGCGTGTCCTGGTAACCAGCCCGGCGGCCAATCAGGCTGGTGGCCCGGTCACATCGCCTGCGTCGTCGCGGACGTGGCGGAGCAGGAGCCGGGCGGGCAGAGCCGGCGGCGCCCGGCACTTTCCTAGCCGGGATTTGTCTTCTTCCTAACCGGTTCCTTCCCTTCGGGCTGGGACGATCTGTGCTGCCACCCCATCCCCGGAAGGGCGGATACGTGCTGCAGACCAGGTCACAGGTCCTACCGGCGCTTTCCAGTCCCACCACCAGCCCGCGGCGGGGCGGGCTGGTGGTGCCGGCCGCCGGGGTGGCAGCACTCGCCAGTACCTTCGCTCTTTACCTGGCTAACCTGCTCGGCCACCCGGGGCAGCAGATCCTGAACCTGCTCGACCTGCGGCTGTACGTAGCTGCCGGGCAGGTGGCCCTGCACGCACCGGCCACGCTGTACGGCTGGCAGTTCCAGCCGGGGATGAGGTTCACCTACACGCCCTTCGCCGCGCTGCTGTTCGCCGTGATCGGGCACCTGCCGTGGGCGGTCCTGGCCTGGTTGATGACCGGGGCGAGCATGCTTGCCCTGGGGCTGGCCGTCTGGCTCACCCTGGGCGCGCTGGGCTGGGCCGGGCGGCGGCGCCTCGGCGCCGCGCTGGCCATCACCGCGGCCGGGTTCTGGACCGAGCCGGTGCAGCGCGTGCTGCACTGGGGCCAGATCGATCTGCTGCTGATGACGCTGGTGGTCTGGGATCTGTGCCGGCCGGACAGCGAGCGGTGGAAGGGCGCCGGGATAGGCCTGGCAGCCGGGATCAAGCTGGTCCCGCTGGTCTTCATCCCCTATCTGGTGATCACCGGCCGGATCCGCCAGGCCGCCGTGGCGCTGGCCACGTTCACCGCCCTGGCCGGGGTGGGTTTCGCCGGGCTGCCGGGCGCCTCGGCGCAGTGGTGGTTCGGCCCCGCCTTCCTGCACCCGGGCCGGACCGGCTTCGTCGGCTTCGTCGCCGATCAGTCCCTGCTTGCCATGTTCACGCGGGAGAGCGGCAGCGTCGCCGCCGGCACATCCTGCTGGCTGGCCGCGGCCGCGGCGATCGGGGTCACCGGCCTGACCGCCGGAGCTCTCTGGCACCGGGCCGGCCGGCCGGTCTATGGCTGGGTGACCTGCGCCCTTACCGGGCTGCTTGTGTCACCGGTCAGCTGGGACCACCACTGGGTGTGGATCGTGCTCATGCTGCCGGTGCTGGCCGATGTGGCCGTGCGCGCCCGGGGGGCGGCCAGCTGGGCCGGGTGGGCAGCGGCCGCCGCGCTGGCCGCGCTGTTCGCCGCCTGGCCGCTGCGCTGGCCCCCCGCGCCGCAGCTGCCCTGGGGCTTGATCTGGGCCGCCCCGCATACCCTGGGCGGGGGCGGCGGCCGGCCGTGGGGCAGCGAATATCACTGGCACCTGGCCGCCTCGCTGACCGGCAACCTGTATCTGCTGGCCGGGCTCGCCACGGTGGGCTGCCTGGTGGCCATGGCTCCCGCCGCGCAGGCCAGGGACCCTCAGGTCTGGGACCCTCAGGTCTCCCCGGCGCGGCGCTGAACGAACTCGAAGCCGAACCGGCCCTTCACGCACAGGTGGCCGTGAGTGATGTCATGGTCCAGCGGGGAGGTCACCTTCACGATCCGGTTGTCCTGCACATGCAGTTCCAGGTTGCAGCCGACCCCGCAGTACGGGCAGATGGTGGTGGTGACAGTCTGCTTCGACTCGTCCCAGGCGCCGGCCTGCCGCAGCTTGTACTCGCTGGCGAACATGAGCGCGCCGGTGGGGCAGACCCCGATGCAGTTCCCGCAGTACACGCAGGCCGAATCGGGCAGGCTCACATCGAACTCGGTGGAGATGCGGGCGTCGAACCCCCGGCCGGCCACGGCGATGGCGAAGGTGTTCTGGGCGTCCTCACCGCACGCTTCCACGCACTTGTAGCACAGGATGCAGCGCGAGTAGTCGCGGACGTAGCTGTCATTGTCGTACTTCACCGGCTGCGCGGCAGTCTCGGCGGCGGCGCCCCCGGTCGGGTGATGCTCGCCGGGCCGGGCCGCGTCCCGCTCCCCGGCCGCGTGCGGCGTGGCCGCCGGGCCGTACCGGCCCGGGTCGGCACCGTACCGCTCCATCCAGCCGCGCACCTCCGGCGCGGTGAGCGCCACGTCAACGGAGGACGCCAGGAACTCCAGCACCATCCGCCGGCTCGTGCGCACCCGCTCGGAGTCGGTGTGCACGGTCATCCCGGGTTCGGCCTTCCGCGAGCAGGCCGGCACCAGCGTGCGCGACCCCTCCACCTCCACCACGCATACCCGGCACACGTTCACCGGGGTGAGGTTCTCCAGGTAGCACAGGGTCGGCGTGTCGACTCCCTGCTGCCGGCAGGCTTCCAGCAGCGTGGCGCCCTCGGGGACGCGTACCGTCTTCCCGTCGATCGAGAGGTCCACCAGCCGCCGGGGCGCCTCCACGAACACCGTGCTCATGCCGGCTCCTTCCCGTTCCCGCCAGGCGCGGCCGCACCGAGCAGGCCGAGGCTGACGGCTGAGGCGGTGGCGCTGACCGCTGTCTGGCCGAGGCCGCAGATCGAGGCGTCGCGCGCGACCGCGGCGATGTCGTCCAGCAGGGCGAGTTCCCGCGCGGCCGGGCCGAGCGGAGCACCGCGGGCCAGCCGGCCCAGCAGTTCCTCCTGGCGCACCGTCCCCACCCGGCACGGCACGCACTGCCCGCACGACTCGTCGCGGAAGAACCTGGCGATCCGCTGCAGGAGGCCGGTCACGTCCACCGCGTCGTCGAGCACCAGGACGACCCCGGACCCCAGCGTCGCGCCGGCGGCGCGCACCCCCTCGAACGTGAGCGGGGTGTCCAGCGCGTCCGGTCCCACGAACGATCCCGCCGCGCCGCCGAGCAGCACCGCCCGCACCGCCCGCCCGCCGCGCACCCCGCCCGCCGCCTCGATCACCTGGCGCAGCGTGACCCCGAACTCGTATTCGTACAGGCCGGGCCGCTCGACGCAGCCGGACAGGCAGAACAGCCGGGTGCCGGTGGAGGTGGGCGTGCCGACCGCGGCGAAGGCGGGGCCGCCGATCCGCAGTATCTCCGGCACGCAGAGCAGCGTCTCCACGTTGTTGATGGCGGTCGGCTTGCCGAACAGGCCGGACTGGGCGGGGAACGGCGGCTTGTTGCGCGGCTCGGCCCGCTTCCCCTCGATCGAGTTGACCAGTGCGGTCTCCTCGCCGGCGATGTAGGCGCCGGCTCCCCTCCTGACCTCGATGTCGAAGGCGAAGCCCTCACCCATCACGTCGGGGCCGAGGAACCCGCGGGAGCGGGCCTGCCCGACGGCGTGCCGCAGCCTCGCCTCCGCCAGCGGGTACTCGCCCCGGATGTAGATGTAGCCCTGCTCCGCCCCGCAGGTGTAGCCCATGATGGTGAGGGCTTCCAGCAGGGCGTACGGGTCTTCTTCCATCAGCACCCGGTCCTTGAAGGTGCCGGGCTCGGATTCGTCGGCATTGCAGATGACGTAGTGCGGCCGGACCGGGTTGGTGGCCACCGCCTCCCACTTCACCCCGGTCGGGAACGCCGCGCCGCCACGGCCGAGCAGTTTGGCGTCCTTCAGTTCCCGGATCACGCCCTGCGGCCCTGCCGCCACGGCCCGCCGGAGCATCTCGTACCCGCCCATCGCGCGGTACGAGCCGAGCGAGCCCGGGTCCATCTGTCCCACCCCCCGCAGCAGCCGGAGCGGGGAGCGGTCACCGGCTGCCTGTGGCACGAGCGGGCTCGCGGCCCCGGCAGGCGGCATGGGCGAGAGCGCCGGCCGCAGCTGGTCGGGATCCACGGGGGCCAGCACGACCCTGGCTGGCTCCGCGCCCGCATGCTGGATCATCGCCGCCGAGCCCCGGTCGCACTGGCCCAGGCAGGGGCTGCGCTGCCAGGCGACGCCGGCGCCATTGGACGCCGCGTCCGCGCCCTCGGCCCCGAATCTGCGCTCCATCTGCTCGCACACCTGCTCCGCGCCGTTCACCCGGCAGGCGAGGTCGTCGCAGACGTGGATGACGGTGGAGGGAGACGGGGTGGTGCGGAACAGGGCATAGAACGAGGCCACCCCGTACGCCTCGGCCGGCGGAATGGTGAGCCTGGTGCAGATGTGGTCAAGGGCTCCGGGGCTGATCCAGCCGGCCCGCTCCTGCACCGCATGCAGCACCGGCAGCAGCAGGTGCCGCCGGGACCGCGCCGCATGGCCGCCGTACGCGGCATGGCCGTCGGCCGCCTCGCGCTGGCCCCCTTCCCAGCCGGTCCCCGGCGGCCCGAGCACCGAGGCGACCGCGGCCCGTTCCTCATCAGTCGCGGGCGCCGCGACCCCGAGCCGTAGATCCAACTAGGCACCTACCTTTGCACGTTGGGTCTCGTCGCCACCTGGGGCGGGAACGTCCACTTTGTCCACGCGGATCGCCGTAGCCTTGAATTCGGCGGTGCCGGACTTGGGGTCCCAGGCATCCAGCGTGAGCACGTTGGTTGCGACCTGCTCGGGGAAGTGCAGCGTCATGAAGGCGAGCCCGGCCCGGAGCGTTTCGTCGATGTGGACCGGCGCCTCCAGCGACCCCCGTCGCGACGACACCCGTGCCATCTCGCCTTCGGCCAGGTCCAGCTTGCCTGCGTCCTCGGGCGAGAGGTTGAGCGTCTCCGGCCGCCGGATCGGTGTCGCATACTGGCCCGACTGCACGCCGGTGTTGTAGGAGTCCAGCCGGCGCCCGGTGGTGAGCCGGATCGGGAACTCCGGGGACAGCTCGTCCAGCGGCGGTTCCTGCTCCACGGGCGTGAACGGGGCGGGCGCCCCGCGATTGGCCGGGTCCTCCTCCCACAGCCGTGCGTGCAGGAACATCTCACCGGGGTGCTTCTCGTCGTGGCACGGCCACTGGATGCCGCCGAGTTCTTCCAGCCGCTGGTAGCTCATCCCCGCATGCATGGGGGACAGGGTGCGTAGCTCGTTCCAGGCGTCCTCGGCGGACGGGTTCCCCCAGTCGGTGCCGAGCCGCCGCGCGATCTCGCAGATGATCTCGATGTCGTCGCGTGCCCCGGGCGGTGGCTCCAGGGCCTTGCGCACCCGCTGCACCCGGCGCTCGCTGGAGGTCACCGTGCCCTCGGCCTCGCACCACGTCGCCGTGGCAGGCAGCACGACGTCGGCAAGCTCGGCGGTGTCGGTGAGGAATATGTCCTGCACCACCAGGTGCGCCAGCCCGGACAGGAGCCCGCGGGCCCGGCCGGTGTCGGCCTCCGACCGCACCGGGTTCTCGCCGACGATGTAGCAGGCGGTGAGCTCGCCCCGCTCCATCGCCTCGAACATCAGTGACAGGTGCCAGCCGCGCTTGGGCGGCAGCGGCACGCCGTAGGCGGCCTCGAACCGGGCGCGGGCGGCCAGGTCGGTCTCGACGTCCTGGAACCCGGTCAGCTTGTTGGGAATGGCCCCCATGTCGCCGCCGCCCTGCACGTTGTTCTGGCCGCGAAGCGGGACCAGCCCGGACCCGTACCGGCCCACGTGGCCGGTGAGCAGGGACAGATTGATGAGGGCGAACACGTTGTCGGCTGCGTTGTGGTGCTCGGTGATGCCGAGGGTCCAGCAGATCTGCGCGCGGTCGGCCCGGGCGTAGTCGTGCGCCAGCTGCCGGATGAGGCCGGCCGGCACGCCGGTGTCGCGCTCGGCGCGTTCCAGCGTGTACGGTTCCACCGCTGCCGCGTAGGCCTCGAAGCCGGTGGTGGCCCGGTGCACGAACGCCTCGTTGACCAGGCCGGCCGCGATGATCTCGCGGCCGATGGCGTTCGCCAGCGAGATGTCTGATCCCACGTGGATGCCGAGCCACGCGTCCGCCCACTGCGCGGACGACGTCCGCCGCGGGTCGACCGCGTACATCCTGGCGCCCCGCCGGATCCCCTTCAGCACGTGGTGGAAGAAGATCGGGTGCGCTTCGCGTGCGTTGGACCCCCACAGGACGAGGAGGTCAGCGTCCTCCGCTTCCCGGTAGGAGCTGGTACCGCCGCCTGCTCCAAACACTGCCGCCAGACCGACGACGCTGGGAGCGTGTCAAGTTCGGTTGCAGCTGTCGATGTTGTTACTGCCCATGACGGCCCGGGCGAACTTCTGGGCCACATAGTTCATCTCGTTCGTTGCCTTGGAGCAGCTGAACATGCCGAACGATCTGGTGGCGTCCCGGTCCCGGGCGATCGCGAACCCGGCCGCGGCGCGATCGAGGGCCTCGTCCCAGGTAGCCGCCCGCAGCATCCCGTTGTCCCGGACAAGCGGCTCCGTCAGCCGTACCTGCTTGCTCATTGAGCACACCTTCCTGTCGGACAACGGATGACGAACCGAGCTTACCGTGGGCATTCAGACCCGGTCTATCTCGCTGACAGGCCACGCGCCCAGGCCAGGGACGGTATGCGCGCAGCGGCAAATCTGACTGCCAGAATATATCGCACCACGACAATTAGCTCCAGTTTGCCAGCTGCGTACCCTGTCGGAAGGGGCGGTAGGGCGAAAGGCGGATCGTGACCGGGCAGACGGTGCGGCGGAAGGGCGGGGCGTGACCGGGCGGACTGCGCGGCGGAGGATCACGCGGATCACGCTGCCCGGTGACGGCGCGCAGCCTGCTGGCGCCTCGGCCCGCGCGGACCTGCTCGCGGCCGAGGAGCCGCTCGGGATCAGGGTGGGCGGCACCGCGCTGGCGATGACCATGCGCACGCCCGGGGACGACCTGGAACTGGCCGCCGGGTTCCTGGTGAGCGAGGGTGTGGTCCGCTCCCCCGCCGACATCACCGAGATCAAGATCTGTGATGGTACATCCTGCGGGCATGATGACCACGACGGGCTGGGCAACATCGCCGACGTGACCCTGGCGGCAGGTGTCACCCCGCGGCCGGGAGCGCGCCGCAACTTCCTCACCACCAGCGCATGCGGCGTCTGCGGGAAGACGAGCATCGCCGACATCTGCCGGCTGCCCCAGGCACCGCTGGCCACCGGGGAGGCCTTCGCACCGCCCGTCCTGGCCGCCCTGCCCGGCCGCCTGCGCGACGCACAGCGGGTCTTTTCACGCACGGGCGGCCTGCACGCCGCCGGGCTGTTCACCACCGGCGGTGAGCTGATCGCCGCCCGGGAGGACGTGGGCAGGCACAACGCCGTCGACAAGGTGGTCGGCTGGGCACTGCTGAACGGCCGCCTGCCGCTGGCGGCCTGCGCCCTGCTGGTCAGCGGCCGTGCCTCGTTCGAACTGGTCCAGAAGGCGGTGCTGGCCGGTATCCCGCTGCTCGCCGCGGTCTCCGCACCGTCCTCACTTGCCGCCGATCTCGCCGAGGAGGCGGGCCTGACCCTGGTCGGCTTCCTTCGCGGTGGCTCGATGAACGTCTACACCGGCGCCGAGCGGATCACCGGCCGGCCGGGCGCACCGCCGGTCACCTGATGCAGCGGCCCATCTCGGTCGTGGTGTACCCGCCGAGTTCGGTGACCGCCGCCTGGAACCGCGCGGACCGCAGCAGCGCCCACAGCGGGGCCAGCAGCGGGCTGTCCATGACGCTGGCGGTCACCACCAGGTCGTAGGGCTCCCGGGTGACCGGCACGAAGTCCAGGCCGAAGGCACGTGCGGCGGCCATGATCCCCAGGCCGGCGTCACCCCGCCCGGCGGCCACGGCGGCGGCGACAGCCAGGTGAGTGGGCTCCTCCCGCGCGTAGCCGCCGACGGCGCCGGGGCTGATCCCGCGTTTGCCCAGTTCGTGGTCGAGCAGCACCCGCGTACCCGCCCCGCGCTGGCGGTTGATATAACGCATGCCCGGGCGGGTCAGATCCTCGATCCCGGTCAGCCCGGATGGGTTGCCGGCCGCGACTATCAGTCCCTGCTCGCGATGCGCAAGCCGGACGACGCGCAGGCCGGCGCCGGGCATGATGCGGTCGAGATGGGGCAGCGTGTACTCGCCTGTCGCCGGATCCAGCAGGTGCGACCCGGCTATGTGGCACAGTCCGTCCCGGAGGGCTTGCAGCCCGCCGAGTGAACCCACGCTCGACGTTGCCAGGGTGACGAGCGGATCCTCGGCCCGGAGTGCGGAAGCGGCGAGGTCAAGAGCGAGGTCATGCGAGCCCATGGCGACGATGGTGCGGGAGATTTCATCGATCCCGCGCAGCAGTTCGACCTCGACCTGCTCGCCCCGCTGATAGCCGGCCAGCCCGGCCGGGACGGTGAGCAGCGCGTCGGCGCGGACCAGCGAGGTGAGCGTGCCAGCGCCGCGAGGCAGCGGGGTGGCCATCATCGTGCCGCCCACCAGTGCCAGCCGTACCCGTACCCAGTCGTCGAGGCCGGGCGGGGACGCGAGCTCGCGGCCGAGCCGCGCCGTGGCCCGCGGGCGGTGGCGGGGGGCGGCTCCGGCCAGCCCGGCGAGCAGGGGCCCGGCGAAGATGTCGAAGGCAAGCGCGGCGGACACCGGGTAGCCGGGCGCGCCGAGGACGGGAGTGCGCCCGACGACTCCCAGCACGACCGGGTGGCCTGGCCGGATGGCCACGCCGTGCACGGCCAGCATCCCGAGTTCGGCGACTACCCGGGCGGTGTAGTCGCCCCGGCCAGCGCTTGAGCCGGCCACGACGATCAGCAGGTCGCAGCCGGATACCGCAGCGCTGACCGCACTGGCGAGGCCGGCCGGATCATCTGGCTCGACCGGGAGGCAGCGGGCCTCGCAGCCGGCTTCGCGTGCCTGTGTGGCGAGCATGAGTGAGTTGGTGTCGGTGATTTCCCCGGCGCCGGTCGGCTCGCCGATCGGCAAGACCTCCTCCCCGGTCGGCAGGATGACGACGACGGGGCGGCGCCGGACCAGCAGGTGGGTGGCACCGGCCGCTGCGGCGGCGGCGACGTCGGTGGCCCGCAGCCGGTGACCTGCGGGCAGCAGCAACTCGCCGGCGCTCACATCCTCGCCGATCGACCGCACGTGCTGATACGGCGGAACGGCTGCGCGCAGTTCGGCCGCCTTACCGCAGTAGCGGACGTGTTCGCGCATCACCACCGCGTCTCGTCCATCGGGCATCGGGTCGCCGGTGTCGACCATGTCGTAGGCGTCAGGCCGCAGGCGGATCGGTGTGGTTTCGCTCGCGCCCGCAGTGCCGGCGGCCCGTACCGCGACGCCATCCATGGCGGCCGCATCGAACGGCGGCGAGGAACGGGTTGCCCAGACCGGCTCGGCGGTGACCAGGCCTGCGGCGTCTTCGACCTTGACCCGCACCGGGGGCAGTCTGGCCGGGCAGCCCGCCGCTTCACGTGCGGCGCGCCAGGCGTTCAGGGCGCCGGCCGGCGGGACGTCGCGGACGGGTGGGCTAGCTGCCATGACCGCGGCCGACGATCCTGCCGCCGTCTGCTCCAGCCACCGCGTCCGCGGACAGGAAGCACACGGTGTCGCCGGTAACCAGCGGCGTCTGGCCATCGCTGGTGATCTGGTCCTCGTTCAGCGCCGCCACCACGTGCCCGGTCAGTGCCAGCCCAGCGGCGGCCGCGGCCCGTGCCACGGTGGCAGCACGGACCACCTGTGGTCCGCGGTGGCCCTCGGCCAGCAGGCCCGACCGCTGGATCGTCACCTCGGGCGCCGGCCGTGCCCGGGCCTGGCGGTAGTCGGCCGGGGAGTTGACATTGACGACCGAGTCGAGGCCGGGATCAAGTGCCGCCAGCACCGGGTCGGCGCGCAGGGCGGCCTCATCCAGGCGTGCGACCAGGCATCCGGTGAGCAGGCAGGTAAGCCGCAGGCGCCCGGCCGCCACCAGCCGTTGCGCGGCCGGGGCCAGCGTCGTGCGGTAGGCGGCGGCCAGTGGCTGCGGATACCCCCGTGCCAGTGGCAGTCCCACATCCGCGCCATCCTGCACCGCGCGCAGGACCCGCCGGACGAAGGCGGGGTGCAGGAAAGGCAGGTCGGTGGAGCTGACGAACGCGATCTCGGCCCGCCCGGCGACCGCGGCCAGCCCCGCGGCAACCCCCTGCAGGGGACCCAGGCCCTCGCGCGGGTCGTCCACGACCTCGGCCTGTGCCGGCAGCGCCGGCAGTGACTGGCCGGGAGCCCGGATCACCACGGCCGGGCCGTCCGCCACCCGCGAGATGATCCCTACCGCCCGCCGCAGCAGGGTGGAGCCGTGCCATTCCAGGGCCGCCTTGGACGTCCCCATCCGGGACGACCGCCCGCCGGCGAGCACGATCCCTGCGGTGCCTGGCATTGGTAGTCAGGGGCGCCGGTGCCGCTGTGCGGTCCGGTTTCCCCATCCCCCTTTCAATCCGTACGTGCGGTTTTCCCGCATACGGCTTACCGATGATCTTCTTGACATGGTTACGCTGCCTTCGGATAGCGGACGGTGCCACGCAGGCGGTACAGGCCGTGCCCGCTGAACCACTCTTCTGTCCATGCCTGGGCCTGACCCGCATGCAGGTTCCGGCCCCGCTTCTTGATCATCAGGCTGCGGAGCCGCTGCACCACGTAGTCGTCGGCCTGGCCGAACTTGAGGGCGGCATTCCCGGTGCGGAAGTAGTTACCCCAGCCGCGCAGCAGCGGGTTGAGGTCCGCGATCACGTCGCGGATATCGGTCCCGGCGCGGTTACGGCCAGTCCGGTCCCGGATCTTGCCCCGGAGCCGCTTCATCGCCTGCTGCGAGGGCCAGCGGTGCAGGTAGTAGCGGACGACCCGCTTCTGCTCCCACAGCCGCCCCGACATGCGGGCGTGAAAATGGCAGCCAAGGAAATCCAGTCCTTCCCGGCCTTCCCCGAGATCAACTACCTTCGTCTTGCCCGGGTGCAGCTCCAGCCCCAGCGACGCGAGGATCTCCCGCACCGCCTCCAGGGCCGCCCGGGCCTGTGCCGCGCTGCGGCACAGCGCCACGCCGTCATCGGCGTAACGGACCAGTTCACCCACCCCACGGCGGGTGAACTCGGTGTCCAGGACGTGCAGGTAGATATTGGCCAGCAGCGGGGAAATCACCCCGCCCTGCGGGGTCCCAGCGACCGTCCGCTGAACCTCCCCGTCCACCATCACCCCTGCCTGAAGCCACAAGCGGACCAGCTTGAGCACCCGCCTATCCGACACCCGCTTCCCCATCTCAGCGAGCAGCCGGTCATGGCTGATCTCGCCGAAGAAGTTACAGATATCAAACTCCGCGGCGAACTGGCAGCCCCCGATGAAGCCGGTACGAAGCCGTTCCATCGCCTGCGTGGCCGGCCGCCCCGGCCGGAACCCATACGAGCACGGCGCGAAATCCGCCTCGAAGATGGGTTCCAGCACCAGCTTGGCCGCCTGCTGGGCCACCCTGTCACGCACGGAAGGAATGCCCAAAGGCCGCTTCCCGCCCTGTGGTTTCGGGATATCCACGCGCCTGGCAGGCGCGGGACGGTACGTGCCCGCGCGGAGAGCAGCCTGGAGTTCAGCGAGCATCCGCTGGACCCCGTACTCGTTCTCCACATACGCCAAGGTGATGCGATCCACCCCGGCGGCCCCGCGATTAGCCCGGACCCGCTCCCACGCCTCCCACAGGACGTCACCCCTGTGAACACGGTCATACAGGGCGTGGAAACGCCGCTCCGGCGACTGCTTGGCCGCAGCCCATAGCCCGCGCTGAAGTCGTCGCACTTTCACAGCAGACGGCTGCCCGTCCACCGCTACAGCAGGCGAAGACCTGCCGAGGTAATTGGACCGGGCGGTCCCGGCCATGCCCTCACGCTTACCCTCATCCCAGGCATGATCAAAGTGAGGGCCCTTCCCTCCCGGCGCGTTATGCTGCACGCCGATCACCGGTACTACGCCCCTCTCGGACTCCCGCTGCCCTCCGCCAGATTTCACCATCGGCTTATACCGGCGGTCTTTGCCCGACGCAGGCCGGGCAGACGGGCCTCTCCTGTTCCAGACCAGACCTTGAGCACGTGCCGCCTCCCCTACCCCGGGAAGACCTGACAGGCCACAACCGGATCAAGACCTGCCAGACGTGGCCTTCGCCGTGACATGAGCGGCTCGGCTCTCCCATTGTGGATCTGACGAGGCTGCAGAGTTCGCTTCACGCTACGGCCCGCGCTCTTGCTCCCTCCAAAGAGGCTTGTGACACCCCGCTCAGCCCGCCGCCTCTCAGCGACGAACCGGGGCCTGCTACCGGGCGCTCCGGTCCTTACCCGGGCGGGACTTACACCCGCTGGCCTGATCCAGCTTCCAGGACGCACCATG
>DPMS01000033.1 GCA_003541285.1 Actinomycetota bacterium | reverse complement strand
TTAGGGCGGCTGGCCGGTGACCCGGGTCTGGTCATGCGGTTCATTCCCAGGGACGGGGTGGTCAGCCGATCCAGGTGATGTCGAAGATCCGGATGGTCTCTGCTGTGTCGTCGGCGTGGAATGTCAGCAGCCCGTATCCGGAGCCGAACACTGTCATCCGGTAGGCGGGGTTATCACCGGGCGGCATGACCACGGCGTCCCAGGGTTCATCTACCAGGGCGACCACGCGCTCGACGAGGGCGTCGAACGCGGCTGCCAGTAGCCGGTCAACTGGACCAGCGCGGCGCCCTCGAACCGCACGCTGTAACTCACGCCCGGTCTGGCCAGCCAGGCACGATGTCCTCGATCGGCACCGAGTTATGCGTGCTGCCGGCCCGGACCGCTTCGCGCACTGCCGCCAACCAGGGCCGGGGTCAAGGGTGGAGCGCCCCGGCTGGACGAACGACCCTTGAGGCCGGTTCTGGTTCCGGCGACACTGTGTGGCCGGGAACGGGTATGTGGTTGTGGGGCGCCCCAGGTGCAGCCTCGGTGTCGGGGGCAGGCGCCCGGCTGCGGTCATCCCTTCGGGGTTCCCGCGGCGGCTAACCGCGGGGGCATGGGGCGTTGCGCGTGCGGGCAGCGGGATCAATCAGAGGCGCGGCCGCGCCGCCCGGGGGCGGGGGCCAGACCTGCGGGCGATCACGCACTGCCCGTGTCCGGCCCTGCTCACGCCGCGTCCCGGGCGGCGGTGCGGGTGGCCAGGGACCTGGCCTGCCTGTCGCGCGTCGCGTAGAACACGGCGGTGAGCAGGTGGCGGGCCGCCGAGGTCTTGGCGATGCTCTTGGCCTCCTTGCCGCGGCGGGCGATGATGCGGTCTTTGACGTCGCGGACCGGCTGCCGGCGGGCTCGCAGATGAATACGACCATGCTCTTGTGAACAAGGGCCTTGAGCCCGTAGCCCGTTCGTTGCCGCAGTGCTGACCGAACCTGCTTGCGCAGCGTGGCCTGCTGATCTCCCCGGACGTTGCGCATTTCCGCGTAGCCGTGCTCAGCGATGGTATCGGTGATGGTCTGGACGATGAGCGCGAGCCTGTCGTCTATCACCGGCTCGGGGAAGAGCTTGTCCATGATTGCCAAGCAGCGGCGGCACGTCGGCGCGAAGGCTTCGCCACCGGGGTCAACGGCGTCCCCGTCATCGCTGTTGGCCATGGCGATCCATTGCCGCCCGCACAAGGTGGTCTTGGCCCAGCGCGGTTCGGCGAGTGCGGCCCGGTTGCAGGCACGCCACCGGCCCCTGGCATTCGCTCGCCTGGGCCGCAGGCGCCAGCCGGGAACCGCGCCTCCTCCTGTCTCGTCCGGTCCGGTTTCCCGGGACAGGTGAACCGCGTCGCCAGCGGTAACGGTGAGCAGGAACTCCTTGTCGCCGACCGGGATGACGTTCACCCCACGGCCTGTGCCCACGCCTCCACTATGCACCAGGGCGGCCGGAGCGCGCCTTCACCGTAGATGACTGGGCGCGCGGTCCTGCGTCGGTGTTGTTGCTGCAAGGTGGCGACTGCAACGTTCGAGGTGGACCATGATGACAGTGGACCTCGTCTTGCTGCCGGAGTTTCTCCGGCCACGGTCCTGCCTCTGTTCCGGCTCTACCGTGCCGGTTGCCACGGACGCTGTCGTGAGCATAGAATTAAGCCATCCCTTGAATTAAGCCATGCCTTAAGCGAGAGAAGGGATCGTGTGGCGTGGAGCATCAAGGTCACCGAGGAGTACGCCGCGTGGTTCACCGCCCTGATCAAGGAAGATCTGGCCTCCGCGACCCAGGTCGCCCAGGCGGTCGCGGCGCTGCGAGAGGAAGGGCCCGCGCTCGGCCGGCCTCTGGTGGACCGGATCCAGGGCAGCAAGGTCCATCACCTCAAGGAACTGCGGCCCGGCTCGGCGGGCCGGTCCGAGATCAGGGTGCTGTTCGCGTTCGATCCCACCCGCTCAGCGCTACTGCTGCTCGGCGGCGACAAGGCTGGGAACTGGCAGCGGTGGTACCGGCAGAACATCCCGATCGCCGAGCGGCTGTACCTGGAGTACACCACCGAGCAAGAGGAGTAGCCCATGCCTAAGCGCGTCCCCCTGGACTGGGAGGATTTGGAGCGCGAACTGCACGCTGCCGGGGTCTCCCCTGGGGAAATCGAGGCGGGGGCGCGCCAGTTGCTCGCCCAGGCCCGCGGGCACCAGCTTGCCCAGACCCGCAAGCAGCTCGGCCTGGGCCAGAAGCAGATCGCCGCCGCCATGGGGGTGAGCGTCGCCCGGGTATCCCAGATCGAGCATGGCGAGGTCACCTCCTTCGAGGTCATCGCCCGCTACGTCGAGGCCCTCGGCGGACGGCTGGACCTCGTGGCCGATTTCGGCGACAGGACCGTCCGGCTGCCCGTCAGCGACACTGCGTCCGCCGCCTGACCGCACCTCGTGACAGCCTCTGCCAGGCCATTGTGCACAGGGGCGGATCGCCCAGGCCCCATGCACCGTGACGGCGAGATCGCCCGGGAAGAGAACCGTACGCGTGATCGGGAAGGTGCAGGCTGACGGCAAACTGCGCCAAAAGAAGATCATTCCGAGGGGCAGTTTGAGGGGCAGGACGGCGCTAGCGGGTGCTTGTCTGAGCTAGTCCCAGCTAGTGTGAGCTAGCGTATGGCCTGGTCAGGCTGTATCGAGCCTGGTCGGGGAACATGCCGGGGATTCATGGCATGCAAGAGGCCAGGAGTTCGAATCTCCTTAGCTCCACCAAGGTCATGGACTTAATTCGAACAGAAAACAGGTGACTGCCTCCACCCTGAGGGGCAATCCGGGGGGCAGGCTGGACCGTGGTAACGTCCGCTGACCTGCGGGAACTCTACGATCAGCTGTTTCTGTTGGCCGCATAGCAGCTTCGCGGAGTCCAAGAGGTCATGAGTCTGCGGGATCGCAAGTTCTGCCGCTGCCTGACGCGTGGGCAGCAAGCGCTTGATGATGGAGATCGGTTTCAGTTACCGCACATGCCGATGAGCGGATCGTCTCATCAGAGTTATGGCTATGGTCCGGAGATGCCGATGACAGAATGTCAGAACCCACAGAATGTATGACCGGTGGGACCGGTGCTGTCATCCGGCGTCCGAGGATCGTCCCTACATCTGTGGGTCTTCAGGTCGTCCTAGG
>DPMS01000574.1 GCA_003541285.1 Actinomycetota bacterium | reverse complement strand
GGACCGGCAGGACCGGCAGGACCGGAAGCCTCCGGCAGCGGTTCCGGGTGCGGCTCGGGGTGCGGTACAGGCTCCGGCTCCGGTTGCGGTTCCGGCGGTGGCACCGGCCGCGGCTCCGGCGGGTACGGCGCTGGCTGTGGCCCGGGCTGCGGTTCTGGAGCCGGTACCGGCGGTGGAACCGGTACCGGCACTGGCGGCGGCTCCACTGGCTCGGGCCGTGCCGGCACCGGCTTCGCGGGCTGTTCAGGAGAATGATCTGGGGGCACCCCGAGATGATTCCCAGCTGAGCCCTGCGCCCACCACGCTGCGGCACACCTCTGCCGGCGTCCTGGGCCACCTGGGTAGATGACATGCATCCGGGCATGCCGGGCCAGCATGGAACAGGGAATCCTTGCCGGGGTCGTGCGCGGATCAGGGGGCTGAGGTTGCGGGCCTGGTTCTGGGACGCTGCGATGATTGTGTGATGCGCGTGCTGATCCCGCTGCCCGACCGGGAATTCGACGTCACTGAGGTTGCGGTGCCATGGCGGATCCTGCGTAATGCCGGGCACCAGGCCGTCTTCGCCACCGAGCAGCCCGGCACTCTCCCGGCTGCCGACCCCAGGCTGCTGACCGGCGTGCTGTTCGGGCAGCTGGGGGCGGCGACGCAGGCCAAGGATTTCTACCAGCAACTCACCAAGGCGGACGAGTTCGCCTCGACGGCGGCGTGGGCGGACCTGGACGTCGCCGACTTCGATGGCCTGCTGCTGCCCGGCGGGCATGCGCCGGGCATGCGGCAGTACCTCGGCTCCGCCGTTCTGCGGGGGCAGGTCGGCCGTTTCTGGGCCTTGGGCCGGCCCGTCGGCGCGATCTGCCACGGGGTGCTGGTGCTCGCACGCACCAAAGACACCGCCACCGGCCGGAGCATCCTGGCGGACCGCCGGACCACATGCCTGCCCAAATACCTGGAACGTTTGTCTTACCTGGTCACTGCCTGGCGGCTTGGCCGCTACTACCGCACCTATCCCGCCTATGTCGAGGACGAGGTCAAGGCAGCCCTGGATGACCCGGGCAGCCAGTTCCAGCGAGGACCCATCACGCTCAGGACGCCCGGTGCCGTGACCGGTGACACGCCAGCCTTTGTCGTGCAGGACCGGAACTACCTGTCCGCGCGCTGGCCCGGCGACGCCTACCTCTTCGCCCGCCGTTTCTGTGACCTTCTGCAATCCACACCCCGGCCCGAGAGCTGAAAGTCCCAGCCGGGCGATCCGCTCACGGATACCTGGCCGGCACCGGGCTCTTCCGCTGGATAGCGGAACGTGTCTCAGCCGCGGGTCGCTGCCGGGGGGCAATGCTCCACGTGGGTGACGGAGGAAGGGACGAGCAAGCTCTCCTGGCCGTCTTCCCACCGGACGAGGTAGGGCGGCACAGGCGGGACCGTCATCTGCGACAGCCAGGTGCCGGTGGACTCGGTGCCCGCGATAAGTCGGGACCTTTGCCTCTAGCCCTCCGGTCCACCGCGATCATATCCGTGGTTAATGCAGGCATCCAGCGAACGGGGGAGAGCGTGATGGAGATCGGCACTCTAACCAGATGGGGCTCGCCGAAGACAGGGCGAGAGAAGGAGAGCCTTGAGCACTACCGCAAGTCAGTCGCCTACGGTGGTCGGCTGGTCAAGGAAGGCAAGCTCAGCTACTTCGAGCCCTTCCTCTTCACCAGCGGCGACAACGAGATCGAGTCAGGCTTCTTCATCGCGAAGGGACCGGTGGCCGAGTTTTTCGGGATCATCGACAGCGAGGAGTACCGGAGCCTGCTCGCGCGCGCGACCCTGCTGAACGAGCATGTTCGGGTCGACATGCTGGCCGTCGGCGAGGGCGTCGACCGTCAGATCGCTGACTTCGAGAAGGCGCTCTCCGCACTTCCCGTGTAATCGCCTTCCTGGTGAGCGGGTCACCAATTCAGTCGAAGAGGCGCGGATAGCGGACGGAAGCGCGCCGGCAAGTCCTCGACCAGCAGGTGCCAGCCGTCGGCGACCGCGTCACCCCCGCTGATCACCACCTTCCTCACGTCGGCGGGCGCTGCCGTGAAGATGACGCCTATCAGCAGCGTCAGGTCCGGCATCGCCGCCGACGGGGGGCGCCGGCTAGCCAGTCCGGCCAGCCGGGGAGGATCGAGCCCGGTCGTCACCAGGTCGGCAAGCGACCCGGGCGCGATCCCTCCGGAGTCCGGCCAGCCAAGGCCCGCATGACCGTCCCAGGTCAGGGCGGTGACGACGTTGTAGACCTGACAGGTCCGGTGGCCGGGCATGTCTGTCCGGCGGAGTTGGCCTGGAGTGTTGCAGTGTTTCGGCGATGGCGTGCTCTTGGGCGAAAGTGCCGGCGTTGGCTAGTCCCACAGCCAGGCGGCGGGCGAGTTCCCCGGCGATCTCGACGGCGGCGGTGGTGAACCGGGACCGCTGGGCGCCGGAGCCCGTTGCGGCGCCGGCGGACGACGCGCCGCCACTGCCCAGGTATCGGGGCTGAGCGTCAGGCCGCGCCCGGGTCCATCCCGGGCTCGGCGCTTTCCCGGGTAGAAGGCGGCAGGCCTCCGGCACAGGGGCGGGAGGGTGGCATCTTTGCCCAGGCTCAGGTGCCGGCCTTGTGACCAGAGCGCGCATCGCCTGGGGGGTACGGACCGCTGCGGCAGGAGGACGGCCGGGTGAGTTGGCGGCAGGATTGCTGGCATGAACGGCACGCCGGTGATGACCATTGGGCGCCTGTCACGCCGGACCGGGGTCCCGGTCAAGGTGTTGCGCGAGTACGAGGACATGGGGCTGATCTACACGGTGGGGCGCAGCGCCGGCAATTATCGCCTGTTCGGCGAGGAGGCGCTGTGGTGCGTCGGCGTGGTCAGCGGCCTGCGCACGCTGGGCCTGACCCTGGCCGAGATCCAGGAGCTCGCAGCAGGCTATCTGGCCCAGGCGGGCGAGCCGGTCGGCCCCAGGCTGGCTGGGGTGCTCAAGGCTGTCCGGGCCCGCACTGAGCGCCGGGTCGCCGAGTTGCAGGAGCGGCTGCGCCGCCTGGACGAGTTCGAGACGGCTGCCGCCGCCGAGCTCGCCGGCCGGGCCGAATTCCGCGCCCAGGACCCACATTTCCGGCGGGACGGGCTTGACTCTCCCCCCGGGGGGAGACCGTAGCCTCGGACCGAGGTGATGGCCATGACCGAGGTGAAGGCCACTGCGGCGAGCCGGGACGCGTCTGAGGGTGCCTCGCCTGCAGCACCGGATCTCGTGGCACTGGGTGACACCGGGCTTGCCTGCGGCGACCGGATCGGTTGCTGCGGCGGCGGCTCTGGAAGCTGGTCTCCGCCATCCCTGCCCGCCGACACCCGGCTCAAGCGGCTTGTCGACCGCTTCCTGCCCTGGGCCGGCCTGCCCGTCATCCTCTACTTCGCCGCCGCGATCGGCGCGCTGAACCTCGCCCCACTACTGCCCCGCCCCGGAGAGCTGGCGCTGGAGGGCACCGCCGCCCTGGCCGCGGGTGGGTGGTGCGGGCTCAGCTTCTGGCGCTGCCGCCACGCCCACTGCCTGATCACCGGTGCCGGCTGGCTCGGGCTGAGCCTGCTGGCCCTCACGGGGGCCGGGCTCGGGCACAGTGTGATCGGCGGCTACGAGCGAGCGGTGTTCCTGGGGGTGCTCCTGGCCGGCATCGCGTTCGAGGGAGCCTGGCGGCTCGCCCGTGGCACGAACGCCGTGACTACCGGGTCGCGGCGCACCAGGGGCCGGGGCGAATTACCACGAAGTAGCCGCTGGCGAGGCCGCAGGGTAGAGCCGGGTGCCTAATCCGTTGACCGGACGACAGTGAACGTGGGAACCATCCGCGCGCGTTCCATGCCCGCCTTCTGGCCGGGCGGGCCGGGCGGGGATAGGCGCGACGCCTGCCGAAGGCGCGGGTGGGGCGGAGCCGCCGTAGGACTGCACTGCGGTCCTGGCACATCGCCTGGCACATCGCCCGGCGCAGCGCAAGTCCCCC
>DPMS01000329.1:15064-15420 GCA_003541285.1 Actinomycetota bacterium | reverse complement strand
CGAGGAACAGGATCTGTACCAGCGGCTCACTGTAGTTCGACCGGCTGGTGAACTGCTCGGGCAGTGAAACCGCCAGGAGCAGGGCCGCCAGCGGTGCCCAGCGCGGCCCGGCGAGCCGGGCGGCCAGGCCGCCAAAGGTGAGCACGGCACCTGCCCCGAGCACCGGCGCCAGCGCGAGCGCCGCCCCCGGCCCGCCGGACCAGAAACCGGCGGCCAGGATCATCGGCAGCCCCGCCATGAACTGGGGCACCACAGCTTCGCCGACCTGGTAGAAGGCCGGGCTGGCGAAGCGGAGCCCGGCGTGGGCACCGCCGAAGGCGGCGCGCGCCTGCGGGATGGGCAGGGAGCCGTGATGG